>JBBUFU010000026.1:0-3211 GCA_038056365.1 Patescibacteria group bacterium | reverse complement strand
TAAAAGAGAGCCGTTTTATGACTCCCGCGGATTGTTTAGTCAGCTCGTGGTTTGGAGCAGTCGCTGGAATATTTTTAATAGCTTCTCGAGCGGTAACAAATGCATCTTTTGTGGTTGGCGCGGGCACTTCAAAGCGCAATTTGAGATCTTTTCTAATTCCGACCATAACAACACGATGCCTCTGCTGGGGGACCCCGTATTCTTCAAATTTATAAAGGTGAGCTGTGACTACATACCCCTCTCCAACAGACTCAAGATCCTCAAGAATTTTTTTAAATGCAAGTCCTTGGTTGGCGCTTTGTAGGCCACTCACGTTTTCAGCTATAAACCACTTAGGATTATGGGTTTCAATAGCTCTCAATCCGTGCGTATAAAGCGGCCCGTATTTTCCATCAAAACCTTTTTGTTTGCCGACTACACTGAAGTCGTTGCAAGGAAATCCGAACGCCAGCACGTCAAAACTAGGCACTTTTTTAAAATCAATTTTTTCAACAGAACCGCATTCTACATAACCCATCTGGCCACCATGAATATTAGAGGCGTAGGTTCGGCAAGTATCGAAATCAATGTCATTCGCCCATACGGGTTTTATGCGATAAGTATTTGTACTGTTTCTAATTATGGAATTCATCGCACCCAACGAAAGACCACCGGGGCCACAAAAGAGTTCTGCTAACTTGAATACCGTTTCTCGGGGAGCGCTCATCCCATACATTATAAACCATCACGAGATTTTATTTATCCCCCAAAATTTGTGTATTTTAATTACTGAGTTTGGCCGCGTTTGCCGACCCGGCGGCGCGATACTATCAGGTGGTTGGAGTACTTCTTTGGCCGGCGGGTCTTCTGGCCTTTGCCGGTCGGCTTGCCCCACATGCTCTTGGCGCGGCGGAGCCCGCGGCCCTGGCGGCCTTCGCCGCCGCCGTGCGGGTGGTCAACCGGGTTCATCGCGGTGCCGCGCACCGGCGGGCGGATGCCCAACCAGCGCGAGCGGCCGGCTTTGCCTATCGTGCGCAGGTGGTGCTCGTCGTTTGAAACTTCGCCAATGGTCGCCCAGCAGACTTCGAGGACTTTGCGCACCTCGCTCGACGGCATTTTAAGGTCGACATAGCCCTGGTCGCGCGCAATGATCTCGATGTGCACGCCGGCCGAGCGGCCGAGCTTGCCGCCCTGGCCGGGCTTGATTTCGACGTTGTATACAAAAGCGCCGACGGGGACATTTTTCAGCATCAGGCGGTTGCCCGGCACGACGGGAGCGTTCTCCGAAGTTTCGATGGTCGAGCCTACTTTGACCGACTGCGGCAAGAGCGCGTAGCGGCGCTCGCCGTCTTTATAGAGCAAGAGGCCGATAAAGCCGGAGCGGTTCGGGTCGTACTCGACCGTCTCCACTTTGGCGGGGACTGCTTTTTGGTAGCCAAAGTCAACGTCGCGGAAGCTGCGCTTATGGCCGCCGCCCTTGTGGCGCACCGACACGCGGCCGGCGTTGTTGCGGCCCGAGCCGCGCCGGAAGCCGCCGGTCAGTGCTTTGTGCGGCTCGCTGACCGTAAGATGCTTATTAAACGACACGGTGGTCATCTGCCGGCGCGACTTGGTGTAAGGTTTGTAGCTTTTCATACTCTTTTTGATTTATCAAAATAAATTTTGATGTATTACGAGAGGTCGATAGTGTCGCCCGATTTGAGGTACACGTAGGCCTTTTTGCCGCCCGCCGTCATGCCGGTGCGGTTGGTCCCGCGCACCTGCGACATCTTGCGCGGCACGCTCGCGACCGTGACCTTGCGCGGCAATACTTTGTAGATTGCGCGAATGGCCTCGGCAACCTCTTTCTTGTTGGCCCCGCGGCCGATGTTAAAGACATAGCAGCCCTTTTCGGCCAAGTAGGCGCCCTTTTCGGTGATGCGCGGGCTCAGCAATATTTCTCCGGTGTGTTTGTTCATACAGTTTTATTTTTCCGATTTAGCCGCTTTGACGACGCGCTTTTTGCCGAGCGTCAGAAATGCTTCCTTCGGGCTCGTAATCATCACGTACTTGGCCGAGAGCACCGAAACCGGGTTGAGGCTGGCGACCGTCTCGACCGTGATGTTGCTGAAGTTATTGAAGCTCTTTTGCGTCGGCACGTGGCGCACCGGGAGCGCGATAAGCGCGGCGTTTTTAGACTTACCGAGCGCCTTAAACTCGTTGTGGAAGGCGGCGAGCACTGCCTTGGCCTCTTTGGCTTTGGGGACGCTCATCTCAATCGAGTCGACAAAAATAATTTCGCCGTCGCGGTACTTGCGCGAGAGCGCGAGCAAGAGAGCCTTTTGGCGCATCTGCTGGGTCACGGTCTGCGCATAAATTTTATCCTTACGGGGACCGTGAGTTGCGCCGCCGCCCTTCCAAATCGGCGAGCGGGACGAGCCGTGGCGGGCGCGGCCGGTACCCTTTTGCTGCCAGGGCTTTTTGCCGCCGCCGCGGACCTCGCCGCGGTCTTTGGTATGAGCAACATTGGGGCGCATGTTGGCGCGCATCGCGGTTACGACCTGGTGCACCAGGTCGGCGTTCCACGGCAGGCCGAAAAGATTTTCAGGCACCGTGAGTTTGCCGGTTGCTTCGCCCTTGTTGTTGTAAAGTTTGGTTTCCATATTAAGTGTATTAGCCGCGGATTTCTACCACGGTACCCGCGCGGCCCGGCACCGCGCCTGCAATCACTATCTCGTGAGTCTCGGGGTGTACTTGCAAAATGGCGAGATTGCGCACGGTGACGCGGTCATTACCCATGCGGCCGGCCATGCGCATGCCTTTGGCAACGCGGCCTCCTGCGCGGCCTCCGCCGCCGCCGATAGAGCCCGGGGAGCGCTCGGAGTGCTTTTGGCCGTGCGTGCGCGGACCGCCGTGGAATCCGTGGCGCTTGATGACGCCCTGAAAGCCGCGGCCTTTGGAGATTGCCGAGACAGTGACCTTCTCTCCTGCGGCAAAGATAGAAACGTCGACTGTGGCGCCGAGCTCAAGCGCCGGCAGAGAACCATCGCGGTTTTTTGCTTCTTTAAAATGACGGAGTGCCTTGCCCTTGGCGTGCCCGAGCTGGGCCTTGTTTACATATTTGTCTTTGGTTTCGCCCGCACCCAACTGCACGGCGTTGTAGCCGTCTTTTTCTTTCGTTTTGAGCTGGGTAACCGTGTTGGGGGCGGCGTTAATGACGGTCGCGGCAAAGGCCCGGCCTTCCTCCGTAAAG
>JBBUFU010000025.1:0-8121 GCA_038056365.1 Patescibacteria group bacterium | reverse complement strand
GACTTGTCCGAGGAGTACGAAAAAGAAATATTTAAAACCAGCATGGCCGAGTTTCAAAGGGGCCGTACACCCAACCCCGACGCGCTATGCAACCGGGAGATAAAGTTCGGCCTATTTTTTGATTGGGCAATAAGCGAGGGCGCCGATTTTGTTGCTACTGGGCATTACGCTCAAACAAAAAAGGGATGTTTATATGCGGGGGCGGATGAAAATAAAGACCAAAGTTACTTTTTGTGGATGGTGCCGGGGGAGAAACTGCGCCGGACACTCTTTCCGGTCGGGGACCTGCAAAAGACGCAGGTGCGGGCGCTGGCCAAAAAATTTAAACTGCCGAACGCCGGACGTAAAGACAGCCAAGGGCTGTGCTTTTTGGGGGACGTTTCTATCGACGACATGCTCCGGCGGGAGATTACCTTGGTGCCGGGCGACGTGCTAAACGAGGAGGGCGAAGTGGTCGGCGCACACGAGGGTGTGCCGGCCTATACGCTGGGGGAGCGGCACGGTTTTTCTTTGTTTAAAAACCAGCCCGATACGGCGCCCCACTATGTCATCGAAAAAGATATAGAGTTCAACACCATTACGGTGTCGCCCGACAAATTTCCAAAAGACGCTAAGGCAACCGACATTAAACTTTCTGAAACAAATTGGATAGGGGAGGTTACGGGGGGTAGATATATGGCCCGCTATCGCTACCGCCAAGAGCTTATCCCGGCGACGCTCGATGCCTCAAAACAAAAAGTGACGCTTCTCGAACCGCATTATGTACCCCTCGGGCAATCGCTCGTGCTGTACGACGGTGCGCGCTGCATTGGCGGTGGTATTATTGATGAGGCATGTCTATCCTCATAGCGAAAGCCGACGGGACACTTGAGCCCTTTGACGAGCGCAAACTGGTTACCTCGCTCTCGCGCTCGGGCGCCGACACGGCCGCGGCCTACAAAATTGCCCGCGACATTACGGCAACACTCCAGCCCGGTACTACTACCGCCGAGATATACCGCCGGGCCTTTATGCACTTGCGCGAGCACAAACGGGGCGTGGCCGCGCGCTACAGCCTTAAGCGGGCGATACTCGACTTCGGGCCGTCGGGGTTTCCCTTTGAGTCGTACCTCGCAAAACTTTTCGAAGCCGAGGGCTGGGCTACTCGCGTAGACCAGATAATCCAAGGACGTTGCGTCGAGCACGAGGTGGACGTCGTCATGACCAAAGGAGAAGAAACGGTCTACGTCGAAGCAAAATTTCATAACACTGCCGGATTTAAAACCGACCTCAAGACGGTCCTGTATGTCATGGCACGGCTGGAGGATATCGGTAAGGGGAGGGGGATGGTGGTTACCAACACCAAGTTCACTACGCCTGCCCTGCAGTACAGCTCGTGCCGCGGGCTGGAGCTCCTCGGCTGGGAGTACCCGCAGGGTAAAAACCTGCACGACCGCATCGACGCCGCCAAGCTCTATCCGGTCACCGCGCTTACGACGCTCGGCCGCAGGGAAAAGATGAGCCTACTCTCGGAGCGCGTGGTGCTGTGCAGAGCGCTCTCCGAGGACACCCGGGCTTTGGCCACTGCCGGCATTACGGGCAAAAAGGCCGACGAGGTCTTGCGGGAGGTGGGGTCATTGTGCATCCCCGGAACCGCTATATAATAACGGCATTATGAACACCCCAAACAACGACAACAATAAACAGAGTGGTCTTAGCTGGTCCGCGCCCGCTTCTACCCCTAAGGTACTGACACCAAAACCTGCGGCACCCGTCGCAGTCTCTTCATCAAATCGCAATGCCTCAAAAATCGCCGGGTGGCTTGCTGTAGGCGTAGTCGCGGGCGTGGTGATAGCCTGGGGTGCAACATCGCTCTTTAAGCGTGGCGGCGAGAGTCTTCCGGCTGTCGCGGACAACCTACAGACCGCAACCACTACAAAAGAAATTCTCTTCAATGTTCCGTCGCCACAGAAGGCCGGTATGAAGGTCGAAGTAAACGGCACGGAAATCTCAGCACCAACTTGGGTTGTCGTATACGAAAGCCGCGACGGCAAACCGGGTAATGTGTTAGGAGCGGCTCTCTTTAGTACCGGCCAAGAGGGTGGCATGGTTGACCTGTTGCGCCGCACTATTGCCGGACAAAGCTACTTTGTCACCGAGCAGAGCGACAACGGCGACCGCAGGTTTTCTCTTAAAGAGGACGCACTCCTCACGGCCCAGGGCGAGCCGCTGTGGATAACCTTTATCGCTAACTAACCGTTACTAACTAAAAAACTTTCATGCCTCCATTTTTAGAGTCTGACCTGGTTGTGCGGCTCGTGGTCGCGGCCCTGCTCGGTGCGGTACTCGGGTTTGAGCGTTCGCTCGCGGCCAAACACGCCGGCATGCGCACGTATGCGCTGGTTTCTCTCGGTTCGGCTCTTTTTACCATCGCGGGCCTCGTCGCTAGCTACCAGTACTCAGCGTTCGTCAGCGTGAGTCCTTTGGCGCTGGCGGGCTTTGTTATCGTGGGCATCGGGTTTATCGGGTCCGGCTTTTCGGCCATGCGCGACGAAGGCGGGAGCACCCACGTGGAGCTCACCACCGCCACCGGCATCTGGTTGGTCGCCGGAGTGGGTCTTGCCGCCGGGTTTGGCTACTACAACATTGCGGTTGCCTCGACGATCCTCGGCATACTTATCTTCTCGCTCTTTGCAAAGCTCGAACACCGTTTGCGCATGCGCTGGGGCTCAAAGTACGCCGAAAACAATAACTAAGGTAAAATGGCTCCATGAGCCAGTATTACAAGCCCAACCGCAAACCCGACTGGAACTACGGCGGCGAAAGATGGCGTCTATCGCGGAGCAAAATAGCGCTCTTTTTGGAGTGCGGGCGCTGTTTTTATATAGACAACAAGCTCGGGGTAGCGCGGCCGCCCGGGTTCCCGTTTAACCTCAACTCGGCTGTAGACGCCCTGCTCAAAAAAGAGTTTGACGTGCACCGCGCGGCAAAGACCCGTCACCCGATATGCGAGCAGTACGGCGTCGATGCGGTGCCGTTTGTCCACAATGAACTCAATACGTGGCGCGAAAACTTTAAAGGCATAGAGCATAAGCACGCAAAAACAGGCTTTACCATCGCGGGAGCGGTCGACGACGTGTGGGTCAACCCTAAGGGCGAGCTGATAGTTGTTGACTACAAGTCGACCAGCAAAGACGGCAAGATAGAGGCCCTCGACCAGGATTGGCACGACGGGTACAAGCGCCAAATGGAGATTTATCAGTGGCTCCTGCGGCAGGAGGGCTTTACCGTCTCGGACACCGGGTACTGGGTGTACGCCAACGCGAGCAAAGACCGCGAGGCCTTTGATGGCAAACTTGAGTTCGAGGTGACGCTTATCGCCCACGAAGGCAAGACCGACTGGGTCGAGCCGGCACTCACCGAATTAAAAAAGTGCCTCGACGGCGACGCACTGCCGGGGGCTGGAGCCGATTGCGACTACTGCCGCTATCGCGAGGCGACCGAGGGAGTATTACAAAAATATGCAAAAGGCAAAACAAAACCGCTTTTCTGAAAGGGTATACCGGGTCGTCGCGCGCATCCCGCGCGGCAAAACCTTGAGCTACAAGCAGGTGGCCGCCAAGGCCGGCAACGCCAAAGCGGCGCGGGCGGTGGGGACCCTGATGGCGCACAACTATAACCCAAAAATACCCTGCCACCGCGTGGTGCGCAGTGACGGCGGGGTGGGCGAGTACAATCGCGGCGGGCCCATGCGCAAAATGGAGATGTTGATGGAGGAAGCGTATAAAGTAAGATAGTGGTATGCGCCAGGAGACACTGCTTTTTGTGTTGGACAGAGCCAACGGCAAACTGTTGCTGGCGATGAAAAAGGTGCGCTTTGGCGCGGGCAAGTACAACGGCACCGGCGGCCACGTTGAGGAGGGCGAGACCCCGGTTGCCGCGGCCGTACGCGAAACGTTTGAGGAAGCTGGCGTGACAGTTTTGCCCGAGCATGCCGAGCCCCGGGGCGCTATACACTTTTCGTTCGAAGGTAAGCCCGACTGGGAGCGCTTGGTGCATGTTTTTCTTGCCGAAAAATGGGCGGGCGAGCCCGTGGAGAGCGACGAGATGGTGCCGGAGTGGTTTGCACTCGATGCTATACCGTACGACCGTATGTGGATAGACGACAAGCATTGGCTACCGCTCGTACTTGAGGGCAAAGCAATAGACGCCGAATTTCATTTTGAGGGCGACGGTTCGGCTATACTGCGGCAACGCGTTGACTATGATAAAAATTGAGCCCGGTTGGATGGCGGCCTTGGAGGATGAGTTCGACAAAGAATATTTTACAAAACTTTCAGGGTTTGTCCGCGGCGAATATGCGCACGCAATAGTGTACCCGCCGCCCAAAAATATTTTTAGGGCTTTTGACCTCTGCCCATTCGACAAGGTTAAGGTTGTGATACTCGGCCAAGACCCGTATCATGGCGCCGGCCAAGCCAACGGGTTGTGTTTTGCGGTGGGCGAGAGGGTCGCCTTGCCGCCGTCTTTGCAAAATATATTTAAAGAGCTTTCAGCGGATACAGGCTTGCCCTTCGAAGCCTTGGCGAAGAAGGGAGACCTGGAGCGCTGGGCCAAACAGGGTGTATTGTTGTTAAACGCGACGCTTACCGTCGCGGCCAAAGCGGCCGGCTCGCATCAGGGCAAGGGGTGGGAGGAGTTTACCGACGCGGCGGTGCGCGCGTTGTCGGAGCAAAAAGAGCACTTGGTTTTTATCCTTTGGGGCAACTATGCCAAGCAAAAAGGCGCGCACATAGACCGCTCTAAGCATTTGGTCCTTGAGTCGGCCCATCCGTCGCCATTTTCGGCCTACAGCGGCTTCTTCGGCAGCAAACCCTTTAGCAAAACAAACGAATATTTAAAATCCACCAACCAAACCGCGATTAACTGGTTATAAGCTTGGACACGCCGTGTCCAAGTTTTACCAAATCTGGGCGCGGGAGGCGGGGGCGCGATAGAGTTTGTTGCCTTTTTTGACGCCAAAGGCTTTATAAAACGGCTCAAAGTTTGAGAGCGGGCCGTTGATGCGCCACACGTGGTCGGCGTGCGGGTCGGTCAGCGCCATCAACTTTCTAAATTCGGAACGCGACGCCTCCTGCTCCATCTGGGCAAAGCCGAAGAAAAAACGCTCCTCGGGCGAGAGGCCGGCGATGGTTTTGCGCCCCTTCTTTTTGAGGTGGCGTTGGTACGCGTCGTAGGCGATAACCAACCCGCCCATATCGGCGATATTCTCGCCCAAGGTCAGCTGGCCGTTAATGTGCACGCCCGGCTGCACCTCAACCGCGTTTGCTTGCGTCACAAACCGCCGGCTCCTTTGCATAAAATGCTTGCGGTCGGCGGCGCTCCACCAGGTTTTCATATTACCTTTGGCATCAAACTTTGAGCCCTGGTCGTCAAAGCCGTGCGTCATCTCATGGCCGATAACCGAGCCGATGGCGGCGTAGTTGACCGCCGCGTCGGCTTTGGCGTCAAAAAAGGGCCACTGCAAAATAGCGGCAGGGAAAACGATTTCGTTGAGGTTAAAGTTGCAGTAGGCGTTGACCGTTTGCGGCGTCATGTGCCATTCGGCGCGGTCGACCGGCTTGCGCAACTTGCGCACGTGCTTGCGATGGTGCCACTCTTCGGCACGCAACATATTGCCAAAGTAGTCGCCCGGCGCTACTACCAGCCCTTTGTACTTCTCCCACTTGGTTGGGTAGCCGATTTTGCGCGTCATGGCCCGCAATTTAACCACCGCCTTGCGTTTGGTAGCCGCGCTCATCCAGGTTAGGTTTTTAATCCGGCTTGCATACACCTCAAACAAGTCGCTCACCAACGCGTCCATGGCGCGCTTTGAGGCGGCGGGGAAGTATCGCTTGATGTACAGCTGTCCGAGCGCCTCGCCGACAACGCCGGTGGCGCCGAGCGCGCGCCGCCACGGCGAGCGCATCTTTTTTTGGCCGGTAAGCACCTGCGCGTATCTAAAATTTTCTTTAATAAAACGGGCGGAGAGCAAAGACGACACGTCGCTGACCACGTGCCATTCCAAATACGCTTTTAATTCTCCTAGAGGCGTCGCCTCTAGGATTTTAGAAAGCGCTTTAAAAAACGCGGGTTGGCCCACGATAAGCGTCTTAACGCCGGGCGCGTGCGTGCGGGCAAAGTAGCCGGCCCAGCCGATATTCGGCGAAAGTTTTTGCAGCTGTGCGACGGTCATTTTGTGATAGGTCTTTTCCGAATCGCGGGTGTCCTCCTTTTTCATCGAGGCCTTTGCAAGGGCGGTTTCTATCTTCATCACGACCTGTTGCGTATTCTTGACCCCGGCGGCGTCAAACCCCACAAGTTTGAGCAGTCTACCCATATGTTCGACGTATGCGGTACGCACGCGCTTTTGCTCCGGCGTATTAAGCAGGTAATAGTCGCGCTCGGGCATCCCCAGGCCTCCTTGCCAGAGGTGCAGCAGATACTTACCGGAGTCTTTGGAGTCTTGGTCGACCATGGTGCCCCAGCCTGCCCCGACGCCGAGCACGTGTAGGCGGGCGATAGTGTTGAGCAGGTCGTCTTTGTTTTTAATATCGCGCACCAAAAGCCGCAAAGGGGCGAGCGGTCCCGCGTCTAACTTGTTGCGGGTCTTCATGTCGATGGCCGAGCGGTAGATGCCGCGCACCAGCGGGTGCCGCGTGGTGGTGACTATTTTTTTGAGCTGTTTCTCCGTCCGGTAGCGCAAAATAGCAAACGAACCCCAGCGCGCCTCTTGGGGAGGTATTTTTGTTTTTTTAAGCCAGCCACCGTTAGCGTAATGATAAAAATCATCCTGCGGCCGCACTTTTTTGTCTATACTTTTTGTATCAAAGCCCCAGTACATGTGTGCGTGCATGGTACCAAAAAACTGCGAAGTTGGGTATGATAGGACTCAATGACCGCAAGCGAGATACGGCAAAAGTATTTGGATTTTTTTGAGGCGCACGGACACACGATTATTCCGAGCTCGCCGCTGGTGCCCGAAAACGACCCCACGACGCTGTTTACCGGCTCGGGGATGCAGCCGTTGATTCCGTACCTCCTCGGCAAAAACCATCCCGCGGGGAGCCGTTTGGCCAACTCGCAAAAATGCTTTCGCGCCATGGATATCGAAGAGGTCGGCGACAACCGCCACACCACCTTTTTTGAGATGCTCGGCAACTGGTCGCTCGGCGATTATTTTAAAGAGGAACAACTTGGCTTTGCGTTTGAGTTTTTGACCAAAGAGCTCGGCATCCCCAAAGAAAAACTGTGGGTCACCTGTTTTGAAGGCGATGAGGCGCTGGGTTTACCTAAGGACACGGAGTCCTTTGAGATCTGGAAGAAGCTCGGTATGCCCGAAGAGCGGATTAAGTTCTACGGCAAAAAAAATTGGTGGTCGCGCGCCGGCGGGCCCGAGCAGATGCCCGCGGGCGAGCCGGGCGGCCCCGACTCTGAAATATTTTACGAGTTTACCGATGTGCCGCATGACCCGAAGTTCGGTGCAGTGTGCCACCCCAACTGCGATTGCGGCCGCTTTCTCGAGATAGGGAACTCGGTCTTTATGCAATATCTGAAAAATCACGACTCTTCGTTCGGCCTTTTGCCGAAGAAAAACGTCGACTTCGGCGGAGGGTTGGAACGTATTGCCATGGTGGCGCAAAACAACAACGACATCTTTTTGGTGAACCACCGCGAGGTCACCAGGTATTTAGAGCACGTCTGTGGCAAGCGGTATGACGAGTCGGCCGAGGTTACCAAAGCCTTTCGCATCGTGGCCGACCACATTAAAGCTGCGGTGTTTTTAATCGGCGACGGCGTGCGGCCCGCCAACGTCGAGCGCGGCTATGTGGTGCGCCGGCTGGTGCGCCGCGCGGTGCGCTTTTGCGACCAATTGCGCGTACCTGCCGGTGAGTTGGGCAACCTGGTAGACGTAATAGTCGCGCAATATAAAGACGCCTACCCGGCGCTCGAGGAGCACAAAGGCAATATCGAGCTTGAGCTCGTGCAAGAAGAGGAGCGCTTTCGCAAGACGCTCGAGCGGGGGATGAAGGAGCTTGCCCGTTTTTCGGCCCAAGGCCGATCCGCCTCGGGCGGAGCCATCTCTGGTAAAGAAGCTTTTGA
>JBBUFU010000024.1:0-2722 GCA_038056365.1 Patescibacteria group bacterium | reverse complement strand
CAGGACCTCGGGCACCGTGACGGTACCGTCGGCGTTTTGATAGTTTTCGAGTATCGCTATCAGAGGCCGTTGAGAAAGAGCGGTGGCGTCGTTCATATGCACCGGCTCGTTGCTCCCGTCCGCGCGTTTAACTTTTGTGTTGAGCCGCCGCGCCTGAAATCCGCCGATGTAGTCCGAGGTGTGCGTCTCGCGGTAGCAGCCGAGGCCCTCCGAGGCATTCGAACCCTGCTGACCGGGCATCCAGGTCTCGAGGTCAATTTGTCGCTGGTCGGGAAAGCCCATGTCTCCGGTACAAATGGCTACCGCCCGGTACGGAAGCCTGAGCTGCTGCAAAAGATATTCCTGTATCGCGACCATAAAATCCTGCTCGGCCAAACCATCTTCGGGCTTGGTAAAGGACTCCATCTCTAATTTATTAAACTGGTGCAGGCGCAAGATTCCGCGCGTGTCCTTGCCGGCCGCGCCCGCCTCGCGGCGAAAGGCGGGGGTCATCGCCGCGTAGCGCAGGGGCAACTGTTCCTCGCGGAGCGTCTCGTCCATGTGCAGGGGGCCAAGGGTGTGCTCGGCCGAACCGATAAACACGAGGTCGTCCTTTTCGAAATAATAACGCTCGTCGAGCGGGTCGAGCCGCGCCATGCGGTTCATCACGCCGCTGCGCATCATAATCGGCGGTATTACCGGGACGAAAGGCTTTGCGCTTATCGAGAGCCCCGCGCCGGTGATTATTTTTTGGAGTGTTTCCTCAGAGGTCAATACGCTCCACGCAAAGTTCATCAACGCAAACTCCAGCATGGCCAGGCCGCCCTTCAGGTAGGTAAAACGCGCACCGCTTACCTCGGCCGCCTTTTCGTTGTCGATAACACCCAAAATCTTGCCGATGTCCCAGTGCGCCTTGGGGGTAAAACTAAATTGCGGCTTTTCGCCCCACTCCCGGATAACTTTGTTGCCGCTCTCGTCGGGGCCCACCGGCGTGTCGGCCGAGGGAATATTGGGGATTTTAATAAGCAGCGATACCAATTCCTTTTCTACTGCCTGATAGTTTTCTTCGGCGGTCTTCAGTTCATCTTTAAGTCGCTTGCCGGCCTCGGCATCGCGTGTAGCCTGTGCGTCGTTGCGCTTTTTATTTATCTCGCCCACCAAACCGGCGGCCTTTTTGCGCTCTTCGGCCAACGCCAAAATACGGTCGAGGTCTACGCCCTCGCGGTTTTTGTTTTTGAGCGCCAGTCGGACGATGTCGGTATTGTCGCGGATAAACTGCAAATCGAGCATATATACTAGAGTATAATGCCTTTTCCTATCCGCCAACTCAACCCCAAGGACTTCCCTCCTCTCTTAAAAGAAATCCCCGACAAACCCCAACGCCTCTACCTGCGGGGCGAAATGCCGCCGAAAGATTACAAACTTCTCTGCGTTGTCGGTTCGCGCGCCACGAGCATCTACGGCCGGCGGGTGTGCCAGCAACTTATCGGAGGGCTTGCCCGGTACAACGTGGCAATAGTGTCCGGCATGGCGCTCGGCCTCGATAGCGAGGCGCACAAGACCGCGCTCGACGTGGGACTCCCGACCGTGGCGGTTTTGCCGTCGTCGCTCGACGACGCTTCTATATATCCGTCGACTAACCGGCCGCTCGCCCAGAGAATACTCGCGCGCGGCGGCGCACTCCTAAGTGAGGACAAGGGCCCTCACAAAGCGGCTATTTATGACTTCCCCAAGCGCAACCGTATCAGCGCCGGCATGTCGTACTGCTCGCTCATTATCGAGGCTGGAGAAAAGTCCGGTACGCTGATTACCGCGCGGCTTGCTTTAGACTACAACCGCGAGGTGCTCGCCGTGCCGCACGAGCTCGGCCGCGAGACCGGCGCGGGCGTTAACCGGCTTATCCGCGAGGGCGCAACCTTGGTGCGTAGCGCGGACGACATCTTGCAGGCGCTCGGTATCAAGCCCCTCGATACGCCCAAACAGGCGGCACTACCGACCGACTTGACCGAACCCGAGGTAAAAGTACTGCACGCACTTACTGAACCGCTTGTGCGCGACGAATTAATAGAGCAAGCCGAGCTCACCGCGCAAGACGCTAACGTCGCACTGTCGTCGTTGCTCATCCGCGGCCTCATCACCGAGCGGCTAGGCAAAATAGAAAGAGTGTAGTATGTATTGATACGAATGAAGTTGGTTATTGTTGAGTCGCCCGCGAAGGCGAAGACTATCGAGAAGTACCTCGGCGAGATTGATGCTAAGGGCGGTTTTGTCGTGCGCGCTTCGGTAGGCCACGTGCGCGACCTCCCCAAGAGCAACAAAAAAGCCATCGACATCGAAGCGGGCTTTGTCCCCCACTACGAGGTGGTACCCGGTAAAGAAAAGGTTATACACGAACTTGCGGCTCTGGCCAAAGTGGCCGACGAGGTATTGCTGGCGACCGACCCCGACCGCGAGGGCGAGGCCATCGCCTGGCACCTCAGCCAAGCCCTCGGCTTGGAAAAATCCAAATCTCAAAAATCAAATCCCAATAGAATCGTCTTCCACGAGATAACCAAAGAAGCCATTGAGGAAGCCCTGCAACACCCCCGCCCCATTGACGAGCACTTGCGCTACGCGCAAGAGGCCCGCCGCGTACTCGACCGCTTGGTGGGTTACGACCTCTCGGGCTTGATATGGAAGAAGGTCCGCTACGGCCTTTCGGCCGGACGCGTGCAGTCGCCGGCACTGCGGATACTCATGGAGC
>JBBUFU010000023.1:0-1621 GCA_038056365.1 Patescibacteria group bacterium | reverse complement strand
ATAACCAAATGGCAAAAAAATCCACAGTTGCACGCTCAAACAAGCCCCCGAAATTTAAATCACGGGTGGTTCGCCGTTGCTTCCGCTGCGGGCGCAAACGCTCCTTTATGCGCGACTTCGGCATGTGCCGCACCTGCTTCCGCGAGGCGGCCAACGAGGGCCTTATCCCCGGCGTTAGAAAATCTTCATGGTAACCGACCCTATCTCAGACCTGCTTGTCCGCCTGCAAAACGCCTCACGCGTCGGGCATGCGGCCGTGTCTCTGCCGTACTCGCAGATGAAGCACTCCATTGCGCAGATCCTCGCCAAAGAAGGCTACGTCGGCGACGTTTCTAAAAAGGCCTACACGCTCAACATCACACTCCGCTACAACGACGGACTCCCCGTTATTACCGGCACCAAACGCATCAGTAAGCCCTCGCGCCGCATGTATATGGGCGTGCGCGACGTCAAACCGGTCAAACGCGGCCACGGCCTGCTCTTACTCTCGACTCCGGCGGGCGTCATGACCGGCAAAGAAGCGCAACAGAAGCGCGTCGGCGGCGAAGCCCTGTTCGAAATTTGGTAAATAAAATATATGTCACGACTTGCTAAACGCCCCATCGCCATACCAGCCAAAACCGAAGTCACGGTCGGTGGCGGCTTGGTGACTGTCAAAGGCCCCAAGGGCACGCTTACTAAACCGCTCAACCGTTTGGTTAAAATCGAGGTCGGCGCAGAGGGTGTGCAAGTATCGCCCAATGCCGAGAGCCTTGCGGCGCGCGCGACGCTCGGCACGTACGCCAGCCACGTGCGCAACATGATAGAGGGCGTCAACAAAGGCTTTGCCAAGAAACTCTTGGTTGAGGGCGTCGGCTACAAATGGGACGTGCAGGGCAAAAATCTTAACCTCGCACTCGGCTTTAGCCATCCGGTCAAGGTGGCGATACCCGAAGGGTTGACCGTCGCCGTCGAAAAAGGCGCACTCAATATCAGCGGCTTTAACAAAGAGCTGGTGGGGCAGTTTGCCGCCGACGTCCGCGCGCTCAAAAAGCCCGAGCCGTACAAAGGCAAAGGCATCCGCTACGAGGGCGAGATAATCCGCCGCAAGCAGGGCAAAAAGGCCGCATAATTGACGAACGACTAGAACAATAAACAACTATGGACAATTTAACTCGAAGACATAAAAGAATACGCGCAAAAGTCAAAGGCACTCCCGAGCGCCCGCGCCTTGCCGTGTACAAGTCAAACAAGTATCTTGAGGCGCAGGTCATCGATGACACCAAGGGTGTGACGCTTTTCTCGGCCAAGATGGACGACGCGCTTAAACTCGGGTCCGAGATAGCCAAGCGCGCGAAAGAAAAGGGGATAGACAAAGTTGTCTTCGACCGCGGCGGCTTCCGTTACACCGGCTCTATTGCCAAGGTGGCGGACGCGGCGCGCAAGGGGGGACTAAAATTTTAATTTATGGCTGAAGAACAAGAAATAAAAAAAGAAACAAAAGTGGAGGCGCCGCTTACAAACCGTCCTCCCAGCCGCGGCCGCCGCGGCGAGCGGCGCGGAGGTCCGCGCCCGCCGCGCCAGAAGAGCGAGTTCGACTCTAAAATGATCACCATACGCCGCGTCGCCCGCGTGGTCGCCG
>JBBUFU010000022.1:0-3024 GCA_038056365.1 Patescibacteria group bacterium | reverse complement strand
ATAGCAAGCATCACGAGCAGTACGGCAAAGTAGGTAAAGTAGCGCCTGACGATGGTGAGCGCATCCATGCCAAACCGCTCCGTTAAGTAAACAAAAATCGCCATCCGTATGGTGCGCCCCAGCACGTAGCCCAGGATAAACGGGATAAAGCTGACACCGAGGAATCCTCCGGCGTAGATAAACACTTTGTCGGGTATCGGGGTAAAGGACGCCAGCGCCATGGCCAAAAATACGTGCCCTGTTATAAAGTACCGCGCGGTATTAAAGGCCGACTCCAGATGATAAAAGGCCAGTATAGGCTCGCCGAACTGGTGGAACAGGAATGCCGCAACAAAGTAGCCCGCAACGGCGCCGAGCGCCGAAAAGCCGGCCGCCACCGCCAAGTAGGCGCGGGCGCGCTCTTTGTGCGCGAGTGTAAGCGCAACCAAAAATACTTCCGGAGCTATAGGAAAGAATATCGCGTCGGCAAAGGCGACCAGCCCGAGCCATAAAAGCGCGTGCGGCCGCTCTGCATGCCTGGTAAACCACGCCCAGGTCCGCTCGTGCCATTGTGTAACCGGGTTATCCATGCCTGTTTAGCGCACCAGCGAGCCGGGAGCCGCTGCCGGCGCCTCAAGAATAGCGAACGGTGATTCTCCATCGCCGCCGACGGCTAATATCATCGCCTGGCTTTCAAGACCCATGATGGAGCGCGGCTCAAGATTAGTGGCAAAGGCAAATTTTTTACCGACAATCGTCGCCCGGTCAACGTGTTTGGCTATGCCCGACACAACCTGCCGGTCATCACTACCAAAACCAACTACAAGACGCAACAGTTTCTCCGAGCCTTCAACCGGCTCGACGGACTTTATTTCTCCGACCATCATCTCTACCTTCTTAAAATCGTCTGTCGATATCATTGGTTCAGTGTATCAAGAAAACTTTGCAGGAGTAGCGCGGCGGCCGATGCGTCGAGTTTGTCGTGCGACGGGTTTGCCTTGCGCGACTTGGCCTCGGGCGCAAACTGCCGCGCCGCAAGCGTCGAGGTAAAAAACTCCCGCTCGTATGCAACGGGCAGTTTGGTCAACTCTTCTAAGTCTTTTTTAAACTGTTCTATATTTTCTTGGACCGCATTCGGCGCGCCGGCAAAGTCGCGCGACTCGCCGACGACTATCTTTTGCACGCCGTTTTCTTTAACCAACGCATCAATTTTTGAGAGCGCCGCCGGCCCCGCCGGCACGGTCGTCAAAGGGAAGGCCAACCGGCCACCGTCGTCCGAGACGGCAATGCCGATGCGTTTGGTGCCGTAATCAATGCCGATATATTTCATAATTTTGTGTGCGGAGGGTGTAGGACTCGAACCTACAAGCTCTTGCGAGCCCCAGTTTTCAAGACTGGTGCCTTACCATTCGGCGCAACCCTCCAAACAAAACAATACACTGTAAAAAACTCGCTGTATACTAAAAGTATTATGCCCCCGCAGGAGCAAGGGATGAGTTGGCAGATAACCACGCACGAGCACAAAGAGCGCTCGGCCGACTGGTATTGGGCGCTCGGGCTTATGGCGCTCGCGGGCGCGGGGTTGGCGGTCTTTTTTGGCAACATACTGTTGGCGGTGATACTGCTCCTCGGCGGCGGTTCAATCGGCTTTTTGGTGGCGCGCGGGCCGCGCGAGCATATGGTGCGGCTCGACCAAAAAGGTCTAGCGCTCGACGGCACGCTCTACCCGTACAAAAACATCGGCTCGTTTTGGGTCGAAGAGGGCGCGGAGCCGCGGCTCTTGGTAAGCACTTCGGGCGTACTCCACCCGCAGTTGGTGGTACCCCTGCTCTCCGCCGCCCGCGCGGCGGCGGTGCGGCAGTACATGCGGCGCTTTACGACCGAGACAGAACAGCATCCGCACGTCGGCGAGCACCTCGCCGAACTCTTCGGTTTGTGATAAAACTCTAGGACGCCCCCGTCGTTCAATGGATAGGACGCAAGCTTGCGGAGTTTGTGATGTAGGTTCGATTCCTACCGGGGGCACAAAAGACATTTAAAACTTATCCACTCTATTGAACATAGAGATTCATCCGCTGTGTATAAATCCTATATAATGAACTCATGGCTCGCGTGCGCTACTCCAAACAAGTTAAACAACAGGCATTGGAGTTAATACGACTTGGAAAAACTTATGCCCAAGTCCATACAGATCTCGCAATCCCAAAAAGTACCCTTTCTGTGTGGGTCGGTAAAACTGGGAAGAAACCTGACCGCGCACGACAGTTGGCTCACCTAAATACCGCAAGGCTTGCCTCCAGTATAGTACTCCGACGCAACAAAGAACTTCGTATCGCTAATGCCGCTTTTGCCGCCACTCAACTCGCTAGCTTAGTTTTGATAAATAAAGCAGAGGTTGGGAAATCTCTACTCGCAATGCTCTATTGGGCGGAGGGTGGTAAGCAAGATGGAAACATGAAGTTTACAAATACAGACCCGACTTTGGTGGCACTTTTCATCGCTTTGTTACGGAAGCAATATCCCGTAGATGAAAGCCGCTTTCATGTCGCCTTACAACTACACTCTTACCACAGATCAAAAGACGAACTTGATTTTTGGTCAAAGACGTTAAATATTCCCGTGTCACAATTTTGGAAAATATACAGAAAACCGCGTGGAGGCAAAAAGACATACCGGCGGAACTCTCACGGTATTTGCAATGTGCACTATGGCTCAAGTTATATCCAACGCGAACTCATCGCTCTTGGCCTTAGACTCGCATCAAGAATGAGGCTTGAAAATGCAGCTGCAGTAAATTAGTGCTATCTTTCTTAAACTGCCCCCGTAGCTCAACGGATAGAGCGCAGGCCTCCGAAGCCTGAAATCGAGGTTCGATTCCCCGCGGGGGCACAAGTTTGGAGACAAGATTCGATTCGGGGTGGTTTTCTTTGACCGCCAACAAAGAAAACCACTGATTTTGCGGCACGCCGCGCGCTTCGCGCGCGTGGAGGGTGAGGTTCGAGCCGAAGATTTTTTGGAGGGAGGATTTTTTGGAGGGGAGGTCTT
>JBBUFU010000021.1:0-4790 GCA_038056365.1 Patescibacteria group bacterium | reverse complement strand
CGGCATCCCACCGCGCCGCTGGTCGGACTTCGTCCGGCTCGCCGGCGAAAAGGGTTTTCAATACGCATTTTCGGTGCGGTACGAGGAGTTCCCCAAAACACAAACATCCGCCCACTACAACTCTTTTCTCTATAGTATTTATCAGGATACCGGCGGGGCGCACCCCAACGGGTACTTCGTAACCTTTGTCTTCGACCAATTTAAACCGACGGGCGTGCCCCTCAAACTTAGCGACCTCTTTAAGCCCGGTGCGGACTATTTGGCCCGGCTCTCGCAGGCCGCGACGCCGCAGGTGCGCCAGCAGGTAAGTGAGCGGCTCGGCAGTGACGCCGTCCCGGCCATTTTCGACGAAGGGCTCAAGCCTGCCGAAGAAAACTTTCAAAACTTCACCGTAGACGGGGACTCCCTGCATATTTTCTTCCCTCCGTACCAGGTGGCGCCCTACGCCGCGGGGACGTTTGACATTACTATCCCGCTCTCGAGCCTCGGCGATATTTTGGCGCCGGACGTACGGTAACGAAAAAATCCCCCGGAGGGGATTGTTTCGTCTCGAGAGGATATAACTACGCTTTGACTGCTTCTTTGAGCGCTTTGGCCGCCTGGAACTTCGGCACGCGCATTGAGGGGACCTGCACCGTGGCGCCCGTGCGCGGGTTGCGCGCTTGGCGTGCGGCGCGCATCTTTGTCTTAAAGATGCCCAAGCCCGCAATCGATACTTCGCCGCCCTTTTTGAGTTCGCCGACGATGCCTTCGATCATGGCCTCGACCGCGCGCTCGGCATCGGCCTTGGTTGTGCCGAGGATGCCGTGCACTTTTTCTGCGATGTCCTGCTTATTCATGGTGATTTGGCTAATGAGTAATAAAAACGCTTACCAGCCCTGTGCGAGTAGTATACCCCCCTCAAAAAACCTTGCAAAGCCGACGTTTTAGTCGGCTCCCCGACCTAGGCGTCGGGGTAGAGCTCTATTTTACTGTAGTCCACAGGTAAAAAAAGGCCCTACCGCAAAGCGGAGGGCCGAAGTCTAGATCAAATGCAGGCTTTGGTGGAGGCTTTTTATCGTTGCCGCCAGCGTCTGGGCCGCCTCGGCGGCAAAATGCGTCTGGTTTGGACGCCACCAGTTGTACGCTTGAGGCTTGGCACCGTTGCAGGTAGCTACCGGTGTCAGGGCGAGTGGCCGTTTGAGTTCCCCGCGCTCAATGAGCACCGCAATTTCGAGTGGGCTCGGCCTCAGTTTGCGGTCCTCCGGTACGTGCCACACCTGCGTCACGCCGACGCACAAGGGTGTTTTGTATCGAAGCCCCAGCTGAGTCGCCAGCACCTCGGCCCAAGTCTTGCCTTGGTCGTATTGGTAAGGCTCGTCCCGGAGGTCGGGTACCTGCTCCAAATGGAAACATTCCGCCGACATTTGTCTCCTCAGCAATTCCCTTATGGTTGGGAGGTTTATGTTGCTGAAGGCGATAGCGATAGCAATTTGTTTCATTGCTTAAGCCCCTTGGTTGAGTTCCTCTGCGGCGAGCATACCCCCGCCGGGCCCATAGCGCAAGGGAGCTTATACCCCTTTCTCCCAAACGATGTTAAAGATTGAACGAAACGCCTCGGCGGTGCTTTTGTCGTCGACGATAGTTACCTGCAGATTTTTGGCGTCATCAATACGAACAAAGTCCTCAGCAATCTCGACTGATATGTTGGGAGGATAAATATAGTTTTTTAGATATTGGATGTGCACGGTCTCCGGCTCGGCCTCGGCCAAGTCGGCTATATCTTTGTAGTATTTTTTCTTCGCTTCCTCGGGCATGATGAGCTTAAACGACATCTCGTTGGCTAAGGCGCGTTTGTCCCACGCGCTATAAAGCCGCATAATTTCGGGGTTGCTACCCATGAGGCTCCCGTAAAAAGAGTGAAAAGTCTTGCCTCGCATAGCATCGAATTTGAACTCAAGCGCCTCGGCGCATCCACGCAAGCCGGTAAAAAAGTAAACATTCGGCCGCCCCGCGCCGCCGAGTGTCTGTAGCTGTGGCGCAATATGCTCGACTGCATTTAGCTTGCGTCGTTGTTCGGCCAAGTACTCGCCAATGTCCCGCGCGGCAAACAGGGCCTTTTTTGCGTGGGGGATTTTGAGCACCAATCCTTTTTGCCGCAAATCTTCGAGGATTACATACACGGTAGGCTTTTTAACCTCGCAATGTTGGGCGATTTGATACGCGGTACTACTCTCGAGTGCAAGAAGCGCTAAATAAACCTCGGCCTCTTTCTTCTTAAGCCCAATTTGCTCAAGGGTTTGTGCCAGCGCCTGGTTTGTGGCCATTACCGTATAGTATTCTAAACTACAGATTAGTCAATATTTTTGACTAATATATAAAATAGGCTTGTATTTAAATACATAGTAGCTGTTCTATTTAGTTTATTTTTGACTATTTGTAAATTAGTTGCAAAATGACGGCAGACGAAAATTGATAGGAGGAAAAGGTCATGTGGCTCAAAAAGTTCAGGTTCAAAACTTGGGTGAACACGATGGGGACTGTCTGGGTCGTCATAGTGTTGCCGCTTATTATCGCGACCTTTATCTTTCTCCCCACCAAGGAGCTGTTCAGTTTCTGGCCAACAAATGCCCCACGCTTGGTCGGGGCTTTGTTGGGGCTTGCAGCTGCACTCGTCTTGTACGCTCTAATGGGTGTAGGAAGAACGATAGATGAATACGAAAAAGGATCTCTTAAAAATCCTATAGTCTCGATACTGTTCTATGTCGCGTTTGCGTTGTTCGGGCTACCGGCACTTGCCGGTGTAGGCATTATGGGCCTGTCCATGTTGGGAGTACTCCAAAACGCAACCATTGCCGAGGTCGGACCCAAGCAGGGGCACGGTCCTCCCCTTGTGTTGAACATCAGCTGCGGGCATCTCGACACTGCTCGGGCGCGCGGTTTGTTCGACAAGGCGCGCCAGGGTCATGCCGAGTACGACCAGTTTGCCGCGTTCTTCAACCAACTGGATGTGGTGTACGGCAGGTGGTGTAAAAGGTAATGCAAAAGGCGGCCGACACGGTCGCCTTTTCTTTTTAATTTACTTTACCGGGCGAACTCGATGGCGCGGGTTTCGCGGATGACGTTCACTTTTATTTCGCCCGGATACTTTAAGTCTTCTTCGATGCGCTTGGCGATGTTGCGGGCCAGCTCGCGCGCCTGGAAGTCGCTCATGTCTTCGGGTTTAACAAACACGCGCACTTCGCGGCCGGCGGAGATGGCGTAGGATTTCTCGACGCCGCCGAATGAGTTGGCGATGCCCTCGATGTCGGCAAGACGTTTGAGATATTGCTCGACCGAGTCGCGGCGCGCGCCGGGGCGCCCGCCCGAGATGGCGTCGGCCACCTGCACGATGATAGACTCAACTGTTTCGTACGGGTACTCCTCGTGGTGGGCCTGCATAGCCTTGACCACCTCTTCGCTGACGCCGAACTTTTGCAGGATGCGGCGGCCTATCTCGACGTGGGTGCCCTGCACCTCGTGGTCGAGCGCCTTGCCGATGTCGTGCAAAAGCGCGCCGGCGCGGGCGACCTGCGGGTTGGCTCCCAACTCCTCGGCAATCATGCCGGCAATGTGCGCCATCTCGACGCTGTGTTGCAAGACCGATTGCCCGTAAGATGTGCGGAAGTGCAGCCGCCCCAAAATCATGAGGAGGCGCGGGTCGAGGTTAAGCACGCCGGTCTCAAACGCGGCGGCCTCGGCCTTTTCTTTGATTATTTTGTTGACGTCGGCCTTGGCCTTCTCGACCGTCTCTTCGATTTTGGCGGGCTGGATGCGGCCGTCGATAATCAGGTTTTCCAGCGCCATGCGCGCGACCGCGCGGCGCAAAGGGTCGTAGCTCGAAAGCACGATAGAGCCCGGCGTGTCGTCGATAATTACCTCGACCCCGGTCGCGCGCTCAAAGGCCTTGATGTTGCGGCCCTCTTTGCCGATGATTTTGCCCTTGAGGTCGTCGTTGGGGATGGTAATAGCCGTTGCCATGGTGTCGGCGGCCACCGAGTTGCCGAGCCGGTGGATAGAGGTGGTCAAAATTTCGCGGGCGCGGCGCTCCAGCTTCTCCGCGCCGTCGCGGTCGAGCTTTTGGGCGCGCATCATCAGGTCTTCGTCGGCCTCGCGCTCGAGCTCCTTGTAGAGCTGGTCGAGCGCCTCTGTCTTGGTGAGCCCGGCCACCTTGGCAAGCTCGTCGGCACGCTGGAGTACGAGTGTGTCGGCGCGCTCTTTGATGTGCCGCACCTCTTCGATTTTTACTTTAACGCCCTCGACTTGTGCATCGAGCTCGGCCTGCTTTTTGTCCAAAGTCTCTTCGCGCTTAAACACGCGCTCTTCCTGCTTGAGGAGCTTCTCCTCTTTTTCGGCAAGCGAACCTTCGGCGGCGACTACCTTCTCCCGCGCGGCCGTTTCGGCATCGGCGGTAATACGCTCCGCTTTTTCGCGGGCGTCAAGAAGTATCTGCTTTATTTCGACCTCGAGCGAACCTTTACGCGCTAAAAGAAGGAGCCAGCGAAAAACGTAGCCAATGACCGCACCCACGAGGACTGAAGCCCCGAGGAGCATAAGAATTATTTTTATAGACATATGAAGGGGACATAAAATACATAAGATTTGAGACGAACCCCTTCAGAGTAGCACCGATTGCGGAGCAATGCTACTTACCAGATTTCGCCGCCGCTACTACCCCCTTTTGGGTAAAGATTTCATCGATAATGCCGTACTTTTTGGCCTCTTCGGCGGACATAAAGTAGTCGCGCTCGACATCCTTTTCTATCTTGGCG
>JBBUFU010000020.1:0-10371 GCA_038056365.1 Patescibacteria group bacterium | reverse complement strand
TAGAGCGCAGGCCTCCGAAGCCTGAATTCGAGGTTCGATTCCCCGCGGGGGCACAAGTTTTGGGTGTATAATTTTCTTATGAAAAATTCACTAGAGTTGGTTCAAAAACTTTTTAATGAAAATAAAAAGGATAGTGGATATCATATTGTGGTGTCAAACTCTTTCTCTCCAGACGACTTTACAGATTCCTCTTCCGAACAATTCGTATCAATCGTAAGAGGTTATACAACCAATACACCTCCTATTGACCCTGAAATATTTTACTTTTTTGCGATGGAGGAAGGTGGCCTTGTACGATTAAACAACACTGAAAATATGAGCCACTTTTGGGAGAAACGTTCGGTGGTTGAAGTAGGTAAGCCAGAGTTTGATGAACTTATGCAAAGTTGCCTAGGCACCCTCAAACACAAACCTCAGTTTGACCAAAGCGAACACCCAAAAAGATTCTACAAAATAACTTCCGAAGAGCCTCTTGAGCAAGATCTAATTATGGAAACAGAAGACGGTACGAAAAAAGGATTTGTTTTAATACATTGGCACTCTACTGCCTGAAACGGTTCATATAAAAACTCCCCTTACCGGGGAGTTTTTGTTTACTTCTTAAGGAGTTTGGCGACCTTGGCCTTGCGGCGGGCGGCGGTGTTTTTCTTTATGATGCCGCGCTTGAGTGCCTTGTCTATCGCCTTATAAGCCGCCGCGAGCGACGCCGCGTCGCCCTTGGTTGCGGTGCGCGCTTTCTTGAGCGCGTCGCGCAGGGTCTTTTTGCGGGCATCGTTAAACGCCTTTTTGCGCAAGCCCGCGCGGTGCGCCTTCTTAGCCGAAGTGGTTATAGCCATACGCAAGCGATACTACTATACTTAGGGCATGATAGGCAAGCTCACGGGGACGGTCGGTGCCGGCAGTAGCG
This sequence comes from Patescibacteria group bacterium, assembly GCA_038056365.1. Lineage (GTDB taxonomy): Bacteria > Patescibacteriota > Minisyncoccia > Phycocordibacterales > SBAW01 > GWA1-54-10. The sequence goes on along the minus strand of JBBUFU010000020.1, from coordinate 9,464 downwards.
ACGGTCAGCTAATTATCGAGGTCCAGGGCGTGGGCTACTCGGTGCGCGTGCCGCTCCTTGTTTTGCCCGAGCTCAAGGGCGTGGTTTCCCTGTATATACACACCGCCGTGCGCGACGACGCCATCGACCTCTACGGCTTCCCCGACGAAGAGGGGCTGGCCTTTTTTAAACAATTGATGAGCGTCTCGGGCATAGGCCCCAAGACCGCGCTCGCCATCATTGGCGTCGCCGAACCGGCGGCCCTGCGGCGTGCCATCGCCGCGGGCGACGCAGGCGCGCTCACCAAGGTGTTCGGTCTCGGCAAAAAAAGCGCCGAGCGCATCGTGGTCGAGCTGCGCGACAAACTGGCGGCCCAGCACGCGGCGGCCGGACTTTCGGTCGGCAGTGGCGGCGACGGCGAGGTTGTCGAGGCCCTGATGGCGCTCGGTTACAGCGCCACCGAGGCGCGCCGTGCGCTCAAAGACCTTAAAGACGAAGGCTCGGCGGGAGTCAAAGAGCGGCTCTCGGCCGCCCTGCGGCACCTCGGGAGCCGTTCCGTGGTATAGAAATTATTATGAAAAGTTTTATCCGCTCGCTTTTGCCCGAACCGGTACTTGGCGCCTACCATCTTTTACTCGCCGCGCTCGGTGCGGCCTACTACGGCTACCCGTCGCGCAAACTTACGGTCATAGCAGTTACCGGCACCAAGGGTAAGTCGACCACGGCCGAACTTGTCGCGGCGATTCTGCGCGGTGCGGGCCAAAAAGTCGCGCTCGCCTCGACCATTCATTTTATTATCGGCGAAGAGGAGGAGCCGAACCTTTATAAAATGACCATGCCGGGGCGTTTTTTCTTGCAAAAGTTTTTGCGGCGTGCGGTGACGGCCGGCTGTACCCACGCCGTCATCGAAATGACGAGCGAGGGCGCGCGGCAATACCGCCACAAAGGCGTCTCGCTTAACGCGCTTGTCTTTACCAACCTCTCCCCCGAGCACCTCGAGTCGCACGGCGGGATGGAGGCATATGCCGACGCCAAATTGTCGCTGGCCCGCGCGCTGGCGGAGTCGCCTAAGCGCCCGCGCGTCATGGTCGCCAATGCGGACGACCCGTGGGGAGAAAAATTTTTTGAAGTCGCGGTTGACATCAAGGCGCCCTTTCGTCTTGCCGACGCCGAGCCGTACAATACCGACGACAAAAGCATCCGCTTTGTGTGGCGCGGAACGCTCTTTTCGGTCCCCTTGCCCGGGCTCTTTAACCTCAAAAACTGCCTGGCCGCGCTCGCGCTCGGCGAAGCGCTCGGCCTACCGCTTGAGACAATGAAAAAAGCGCTCGAGCACGTTGGTCCCATAGCCGGGCGGGTCCAGCGTATCGTGCAGGGCCAACCGTTTGACGTGGTGGTCGACTACGCACACACGGCGGACTCATTACGCGCATTGTTTGAAACATTTAAAAACAAAAAAATAACAGCTGTCTTCGGCGCAACCGGCGGCGGGCGCGATAAGTGGAAGCGCCCCGCAATGGGCAAGGTTGCCGACGAGTTTTGTGGCATGGCATACCTCACCGACGACGACTCCTACGACGAAGACCCAAAGGAGATAACCGCGCAAATCGCGCAAGGTTTTTCGCGCATTAAACCCGTAACCGAAGTAGACCGCCGCAAAGCGATCGCCTTGGCGCTGGCGCAAGCCAAGGAGGGCGATGCGGTGCTCATCGCGGGCAAAGGCACCGACCCGTACTTAATGGGGCCGCGCGGCACAAAAGAGCCGTGGAGTGACGCCAAAGTAGTCGGCGAGGAGCTCGTAAAGTTGGGGTATCATTAATGCATGGCTGACGACGAGGCACCGAAGGGCGGCGGACCGATGAGCGACCTTATGTTTGTGGTGGTCGGGCTCGTGTTTCTTATCGTCCTGTGGTACGCAAACGGCGGCCCCGGCAAGGCCGACCTGCGCGGAGTATTTCTCCAACCGCCGCCGCCTGTGGGGGCCGGCAACGCCTACGGCCCCGACTTTGCAAGCTCGACGGTCGATTACAATAATCAACAACAATAAAAATGCTTAACCCCTTTCCCGATCTTTTAACCTACGGCATTTTTGCCCCGACCCTCCTGCGCGTCGCCGCGGCGCTTGTGCTCGGCTATGCCGCGTATGTGCAGTGGCACCGCCGCGATGAACTTGCGGCAATATCTTTTTCTTTCGTGGGGAGCGGCGCGTGGATTGTGTGGGTTTTGATTTTACTCGGCGCGGCAAGTGCGCTCGGTCTTTTGCTTGGGCTTTACACCCAGTGGGCGGCGCTCGTGGGCGGCCTTTTGGCGCTCAAGAGTACGGTGTGGAGAGGCCGGTACCCGCGGGTCTTCCCGCTCTCGCACATTACCTCGCTCCTGCTTTTGGTTATCTGCTTGTCGCTCCTTTTAACCGGCGCCGGTGCGTTCGCCTTCGACATCGCGCTTTAAAAACTCCAGTCCGCCCTATGGTACGAAATCGGAAGCCTACTTTAAATCCTCTACGGTCAGTCCTGCGTCTTTCATAATGTCAGAGAGTGTGCCTACTTTGAGTTGTTTATGGAGCGGAACAGTAATCTTTTTTGCATCGGGAAGGAAGTTAGGAGGGTAGAGCCGCACATGACTACCCCTTGTCCGCATTTGCGAGTAGCCCTTTCTCTCAAGAATTTTAATCATCTCCGCGCCGGATAGTGCGGGCAGCTTCGGCATAGGCTAAACCGTAATTAAATGGAGGCTTACGTCCTCGTTTTCCACTGTAGAAGTTTTTTCATCTTCAAGACACAAAAGCGTTGCCTCCTTGATGTTTGCAAGCGCCTCCTCCACCGTCTCGCCCTGGCTGTAGCATCCTTCGAGCGCGAGGTTAGTAACAGAGTATCCACCCCCCTTTTCCTTTTGCAATACTATGGGGAATGTTCCGTGCTGTTCCATGCGGACAGTATAGCATATACACCTGATAAATTTTGTGCGCCCGGAGGGTTACGATCCCCCGACCTTCTCCTTAAAAGGGAGCCGCTCTACCAACTGAGCTACGGGCGCAAATGCTTTAAAACTTTACAACGTTAAGGTAAATTTCTCAAGCAACAATTCCAAGTCCCCGGCGCCGCGATGGCTGTCGTGGTACATCCAGGTCAACTGCCGCGAGAGGTTGGCGTCGCCCATCGCGCGGGCCTTCCATGCCAACAGCCCCGCCACGGCCTCGGCCTTCTCCCCCGCGCGCAGGGCCTGCGACAGCGCGAGCCACAGCTTTTTGCGGTCGCGGTTAGCGAGCGCATAGGTCAGCCCAAATGGGTCAAAACCCCGTTCTCGGCCCGAGGCCGATCCGCCTTGGGCGGATTTTTTTAAAACTTCGATTTTTGCCCCCGCTTTTTCGAGCGCCATGGTCGGCGCTTTGAGCAATTTCTCTTCCACAAAAATAAACGTGTGGGGCGACTCGGCAAAAACATCGAGCATATCCAAAAACTCCCCGCCCCGCTCGCTTGCAAGCGCCCCCCGCAATACAAAGGTCTGCGCGCCGCCGAAGAGCGCCGTAGTCGAGGCGAGCGCGGCGATTTCCTCGCGCGAGACGGCCTCCCACGCAAACTCCTCCCCTTTTTTGTTTTGTCCTACCGATACGACTATCATAGTTTTTGCATATCGCCCCAATTTTTACCGGCCTTGCCTTCGACGGTAACCGGTATGCCGCGGCGCTCTTTTTCGGGGAAAACGTTCTCCATGATTTCTTTGAGCTTAGGCGCAATGTCGCCGACCGCGTCTTTTTCTACCTCAAACACCAGCTCGTCGTGCACCTGCAGGAGCAGGTAGCCGCGCTTGTCCGCCTGCAGATATTCGTCGACGCGCAACATCGCAAGCTTAAACAGGTCGGCCGCTGTGCCCTGAAAGGGCGCATTGAGCGCCATGCGCTCGGCGGCGGCTTTGACGTACGGTATCGGCGACTTAAGCCCGTCGAAGTAGCGCCGGCGGCCGAACAGGGTCTGCGTGTAGCCGAGCCTGCTCGCCTGCGCTATCGTGTCGTCCATGTACGCGCTCAGTTTAGGAAAGGCGGCGAAGTACTGGTTATAAAACTCCTGTGCTTCAGCGCGCTTGGTGCCCAAACTTTGCTGGAGCGACGTGACTCCCATGCCGTACAGGATGCCGAAGTTAATAACCTTGGCGCGGCGGCGCATCTCGTAGGTTACATCTTCCGGCTTAGCGTGGAAGACGCGCGAGGCGACCTCGGTGTGGACGTCGCGTCCGTTGCGGAATATCTCCGCCAGCCCCTCGTCGCCCGAAAGGATAGCCGCAATGCGCAGCTCGACCTGGCTGTAGTCAAAGGCCACGAGCGCCATCCCTTTGTCGGCGACAAACGCGTGGCGGATGGCCCGCCCAAGCTCGGTCTTAATCGGGATATTTTGCAGGTTGGGGTTTTGCGAAGCGACGCGGCCGGTCGTGGTACCCGCTTGAATATACGTCGTATGCAGGCGGTCTTGGTTGTCGAGCAGGGCGGGGATGGTGTCTATGTAGGTCGAGAGCAGTTTGGCCAGCTCGCGGTACGACAGAATGTCTTCGATAATCGGGTGATGGCCGGCGAGCTTTTGGAGCTCGGACTCGCGCGTCGAGCGTGCTCCCCCGGCGGTTTTCTTTTTGGCGATGAGGCCAAGCCGGTCAAAGAGAACCTCGCCGAGTTGCTTGGGCGACGCGATATTAAACTCCCCGCCGGCGGCCGTATAAATCCGCGCGGCTATTTTTTGGAGCTCTGTGGTGTACTCTTTCGAAAGTTTTTCCAAAAATGCTTTGTCGATTTTTACCCCGCGCTTCTCCATCCGACGCAAGACGGGGGTCAGCGGCAGTTCTATCTTTTCGTACACGAAGTCGAGCTCTTTGTCATGAATCTGTTTTTTGAGGTTGGCAAAAGCTTCGTCAAAACTCTCCGACTTGCCGATGCGCGCGATGTCCTCGAGCGTCGGCTCGGTGGTGTTGGTGTCGAGCACCCATACCGCCAGCGCCGCTTGTTCAAATATCTCCGGAGAAACAGCGCGTCCAAAAAGTCCTCGGGTCGGCTCCGCCTCAACCAGACTATTTTGGCCGACTGTTTCTCCTCCGCCACCCAAAACCTGCTTAACTCTCGGGATTAGCGAACGAAAGTCGAACTCGTTGAGCATGTCGAGCACCGCCTTCGACTCGGCACCCTCCCTCCACGTTTTGGCCGGGAGTTTAAAGTCGACCGGCGCGTCGCGGCGGATGGTCGCGAGCATTTTAGAAAATTGTGCCTCCTCTTTGTTGCCGGCCATTAACTGCACAAAACGCTTTTGCACCGCAGCCTTTTCGGCCACCTTGTCGACGCCCTCTTTTTTTATGGCCGCATAAATCTTTTCGAGCGTGCCGTACGTCTGCAACAACTTCAGCGCGCTCCCCTCGCCCACCCCCGGCACACCCTTGATGTTATCCGAGGCGTCGCCCGCGATACCCTTAAGGTCGGGCACCGCGCTTGGGCCAAAGCCGTAGCGCTCCACCACCCCCGCCTCGTCGTACATGACCGTGTCGGTGAGTCCTTTGCGCAGGGTGTAGACCCGCACGCGTTTGTCGTCAATCAGTTGCAGGGTATCCATGTCGCCCGAAGCAATAATGAGGTCGAGGTCCTTTTCCTTTTTCATTTGCTCGACGATGGTGCCCACCACGTCGTCCGCCTCGAAGCCTTCGGCATCGTAGAGCGGTACGCCGAAGGCGCCGAGCACGTCGCGCGAGCGCTTAATTTGGTGTATAAGCGCGTCCTCGGTTTTAGCGCGCGTACCCTTGTACTCTTTGTACGCCGCGTCGCGGAAGGTCGGCCCGGGCAAGTCAAACGCCGCCGCGATGTAGTCGGGGCGCAAGTCGGTGATGATACGCACCAGCATCGAGACAAGCCCGTAGAGCGCGCCCGTCGGCTCGCCCTTGCTCGAGCTAAAGTCAGGCAACGCGTGATAGGCACGGTGCAGTATCGCGTGTGTATCGAGTATAACCAGACGCTTTTTCATACCACCTCAATATACCGCTCTCCCTCCCCCGCGTCTTGCGACGAAAAATTAATCGTAAGGTCCGCCGCCGGGATGGCCCGCCCTAGCCTCCCGGGCCACTCAACCACCACCAGCGCTTTCGGGTCGTCCAAAAACTGCTCGGGCTTTAGTGCCGCAAACTCCGCGGGGTTCTCTAGCCGGTAGGCGTCGATGTGCACCAACCGGTTAAACCGCCGCGGCGCGCCAAAGCTCGTCAGGGGGCCTGCGAGCGGGTAGCTTTTCATCAATACGTACGTGGGGCTCTGTACCGTATCCTTAATACCGAGCCGCTTGCACAGCGCTTGTACAAAGGTAGTCTTGCCCGCGCCTAAATCTCCCTTAAGCGCGACAATATATGCTGTGTCCTTCGAAGCCTTGGCGGAGTAGGACATCCAAATAGTGGCAAGCACGTTCCCCGCAAACTCAGACAAGCCTCCCAAAGCAACGCGAGCCATGAGGTAGAATATACACCATGGTGGTCTTTGCCGATGAAGAACAGGAAAAGCACATAGAGTTCCTCCGCCGCAAAGAGGAGGAGGAGCTCGCGCAAGTACTTAGCCACAAATACGGCGTCGAGTACGTGGACCTCTCGCTTGTGGCGGTCAACGTCGATGCCTTGCGGCTCTTGACCGAAGATGAGGCGCGCGCCGCCGAGGCGGCGGTCTTCGGCCTTGTCGGTAAGCGCCTTTCGATGGCGGTGCGCGCGCCCGAAAATCCGGCGGTCAAAAAGCTGACCGCAAAGCTGACCGAAAAGGGCTACACGGTGACTATCTTTATGTGCTCGCAAGCCAGCCTCGCACGCGCCTATCAGCGCTACGCCGACCTCTCCTACGCCACGCAGACCAAGGCGGGCGTTTTTGAACTTTCAAACGAAGAGCTCGAAGAACTTTTGACCAAAGTCACGGGCCTCCCGGACATCGGCAAACTGATACAAGAAGCGGTCGAGCTTAAGCGCGCCTACCGCATCACGCGAATACTCGAAGTTGTTTTGGCGGGCGGGCTTGCCACCGGCGCCTCGGACGTCCATTTTGAGCCGGAGGATGCCAGGGTTAGACTGCGCTACCGGCTCGACGGCGTGCTCATCGACGTGCTTACCTTCGACCACGAAACCTACCGGCTGATGCTCAGCCGCCTCAAGCTCCTGTCGGGGCTCAAGCTCAACGTGGCGGGCGACGCACAAGACGGGCGCTTCTCTATTAAAATCAAAGGCGACGAGATTGAGTTGCGCACCTCGGTACTCCCCGGCAACTACGCCGAGACGGTGGTGCTCCGCATACTCAACCCGAAGTCTATCGGCGTACCGCTCGAGGAGTTGGGGCTCGAGCAAAAGTTGCGCGAGCGGATTGAAAAAGAAATTCAAAAACCCAACGGCATGATACTGACGACCGGCCCGACCGGCTCGGGCAAAACCACCACGCTCTACGCCTTCTTGCGCAAAATAAACAAGCCCGAAACAAAAATAATTACCATCGAGGACCCCATCGAGTATCACCTGCAGGGCGTCGTGCAAACCCAGGTGGACAAAAAAAACTACACCTTCGCCAACGGCCTGCGCTCGGCACTGCGGCAAGACCCCGACATCATCATGGTCGGCGAAATCCGCGACGCCGAGGTGGCCGAAACGGCAATCAACGCCGCGCTCACCGGCCACCTGGTGTTCTCTACGCTCCACACCAACGACGCCGCGGGCTCCTTCCCCCGCCTTATCGACCTTGGTGTATCCGAAAAGGTGCTTTCCTCCTCGGTCAACGTTGCACTCGCCCAGCGCCTCGTGCGCAAACTCTGCGAAAAGTGTAAAAAACAGCGCCCCGCCAGTGCCGAGGAGCGCGCACTTATCGACCGGATATTAAAAGGCGTCACCGACCACTCCTTGGTGCCCGGCGATACGGCCAATGTTTGGGATGCAAACCCACAAGGATGCGAGGCGTGCCACGGTCGCGGCTACAGGGGCCGCATCGGCATCTTTGAGGCGGTGTTCATGGACCGCGCCGTCGAAGAGGTTTTGCGCAGTAAGCCGAGCGAGCGCGAGGTGGCCGCCGCCGCAAAACCCCAAGGCATCCCCACCATGCCCGAGGACGGCATCATCAAAATTTTGCGTGGCGTCACGAGCCTGGACGAACTGCGTCGCGTCGTCGACCTCGACGCACTCGCATAACCGGAGGCCACACAATAGAAAAACCGCAACGTTGCGTTGCGGTTTCTCGGGTGTAAAGTTGAATGAGGTTAGGCGGAGTACACCACCAAGCAATACGCATCTCGCGCGTGCGAGAAGTGGAGATAAAATCTAAGGATAAGCCCCGCGGATTTGTATAAAACAAGCGCCGGACTGTCCTCGATTAAACTCCTGAACCGGTAAAGGTGTATTGCTTGAGGGTGTATTCCTCCCAACTAAGCACATCCTAGCATACTAATATTTTTATGTCAAGCTCCTCAAAAGAAGCCCCTGCCACCGGCCCCGAACCCGTATTTTTGGACGCTACCCTGCGGCCCTCCTCGTGGGACGAGTACGTCGGGCAAGAGAGCATCAAAAACAACCTCCACGTGCTCCTTGCCGCCGCCAAAGAGCGGCAATCCCCGCCCGAACATATCCTTTTTTACGGGCCGCCGGGCTTGGGCAAGACGACGCTCGCGCACCTTATTGCCCGCGAGCTCGGGGGCACCCTGCGCTCGACCTCGGGCCCGGCCATCGAGAAAGTCGGCGACCTCGCCGCGCTTTTGACCAACCTCGGGGGCGGCGACATTTTGTTTATCGACGAGATACACCGGCTTAGCCACGCCATCGAAGAGGTGCTCTACCCCGCCATGGAGTCGGGCGTGCTCAACATCATCATCGGCAAGGGCCCGAGTGCGCGCACCATCGAGTTGCCCCTGCCTCCCTTTACGCTCATCGCCGCCACCACGCGCGTCGCCGACCTCTCGGCCCCCCTGCGCTCGCGCTTTAGCGGCGGCACCTTCAGGCTCGAGTTTTACAGCGAGGAGGACATCGCAAAAATCGTTAAGCGTTCGGCGAAGATTTTGGAAGTTGAGATAGATAAAGAAGGAGTAAAAGAGATAGCCAAGCGCGCCCGTGCCACGCCGCGCACCGCCAACTATCTGCTTAAGCGCGCCCGCGACTACGCCCAACTCAAGCGCTCAAAACTTACCAAAGCAATGGTCGACGACTCGCTCGGCATGCTCGAGGTGGACGCGCTGGGCCTGACGCCGCTCGATCGAAAACTTTTGACTGTCTTAATTGAGAGATTCAACGGCGGCCCCGCCGGCGTCAACGCGCTCGCCGCGGCGCTGGCCGAAGAACCGACCACGGTCTCCGAAGTGCACGAACCGTTTCTCCTGCAACTGGGCCTAATCGAACGTACCCCCCGCGGCCGCGTCGCCACCAAAGCGGCCTACGAGCACGTGGGCAAAACCCCTCCGAGCGATTTGAACGAGCGACTGTTGTAAAGTATTCTGATTTCATATGGCGGGACACAGCAAGTGGGC
>JBBUFU010000019.1:0-17600 GCA_038056365.1 Patescibacteria group bacterium | reverse complement strand
CCCACCCAAATACCTGTCGGTCCTAACGGGCTACCGATTATCAACCCCGGCGGCCAACCCATGACGCGTCAAGCTCTTGATGAGGCGCGCGAGAAGCACGGCTCATTAGATGCCGCCACTGAGGCACTTACAGCCAAACTCGATGAACAGACGGCTAAACAAGAAAGGCAAGGAGAAAGATTGGTCAGTGCGGTCGAAAAACTCGGGCAAAGGATAGCTTCGACTCAGGCGGCTAAAACAGCTCCGGCCAAACCGGCCGAATCTATGTGGAAGGTGCCGCCGGGCGCAAAAAATACAACCGTAACCCTCGACGAAAAGTCGATGCGGGCATTTAAGAGTATAAGCAAAGAACTCAAAAACCTCGCTCATAAACCCGCCGAGAACGGCCTCCCTCCTACACCACAACCGCACATAGAAAAACCGCAAAACGAAGATACCGGAGATAAAAAAGAGGGTGCATAATAGTATTACCTATGGAAAATGACATAAAACAACAAATTAAACGGCGTTTTGAGGAATTGCCCGTGGTCGTGCGGCAAGCAATACAATCATCAAATTTGGAGGCAAAACTTCAAGACATAGGAGCCAAAGAAGGTTTGCACATAGACCAAATAGGGGACCTTCAAGACGAAACCTTACTTGTCATGATGGCTTTTACCGATCCTGAGGAGTTCCCCAAACAACTAGAAGACCGTGTACATCTTCCTTTGGAAAAAGCTACGGCAATTGCTGAAGAGATACATAAGGAGATATTCATGCCCATACGAGAATCTATGAAAAAATATATGGAGGAAAAAATAGAGGACGCTGAAACAGACGTTACAGCAATTGCTACACTTGAAAATCAGCGACAAGAAGAAACCGGACAGAAACCGATTCCAAACAAACCAGACCTCTCTGCCGCCGAAAATATGCTCCAAACCAAAACGGTTAGTGCACCTAGCGTACCTAAGCCTGCCACACCAACAAAATCAGAGACACCACAGTCTCAAAACTATACTACTGACCCCTATCGTGAGCCACCTAAGTGACCCTAAAAATAGATAACCCCTAGCCTAAGCTAGGGGTGGTCATTTCGGCGCAAGCGCCTGGGAAATTTCCTTCCCATCCATCTCGTAAAGACATAAGTCTAAACCGAACGGTACTATATATTTTAGGCATGTACGGACTTTTGTCAATTATTTTAAATATTCTGGACTTTTTTTATTTTTTTGTCAAATAAAGAGTCTGTAATTGGCCCGAAGTGCCCGATTTGTAATGTATACTTATGAGTAATGGCTCAGTACCAGGTACCGCAGTTTATAGAGGTTGAGGACAAGATTTTCGGCCCCCTGACGCTCAAACAGTTTATCTATCTGGCGGGCGGCGGGGGAGTATGTCTTATGTTCTTCACACTCTTCCCGTTGTGGCTTACCCTCATCCTGGCGGTGCCGGTCTTAACCTTTAGCGCGGCGCTCGCGTTCTACACCATCAACGGCAGGCCGTTTATTGTGGCGCTCGAGCATGCGGTCTCCTACTTTTTCGGCAGTAAGCTTTATCTCTGGCGACAAAGACAACTAGAACAACCAACAACAAGTACGACGGCCGCTGACGCTCAAAAGGCCCAGGCCCAGCTTGTGCCCAAACTCTCTAACAGCAAACTCAAGGACCTTTCCTGGTCGCTCAACATCAAGGACCGCTTATAAACCATGCCCACCGGTACCACCCCAAAAGTCAAAGCGCAGGCGACGCAGGACTTCGTGCCCATCAAAGAGGTGCGCGACGGCGTCGTCATACTCAAAGACGGCTCCCTGCGCTCGCTCCTCATGGCGTCCTCTATCAACCTTGCCCTTAAGTCGCAGGATGAACAGCAGGCGATTATCGGACAGTTCCAAAATTTTCTTAACTCGCTCGAGTTTACCGTGCAATTTTTCGTCCAGAGCCGCGAGCTCGACATCAGGCCCTACATTGCGCTCCTGCAAGAGCGGCTTGTCGCCGAGCTCGACGACCTGATGAAGATACAGATACGCGAGTACATCACCTTCATCAAAGACTTTACCGAGCGCGCCAACATCATGACGAAAAACTTTTTTATTGTGGTGCCCTACGACCCGGCGCTTATCGCGCGCGGGACGGGGCTCGCCTCGTTTATCCCCGGCGGCGTAAACGCCTCGACGAGCTTGACCGATGAGCAATTTGAGCAGTACCGCACCCAGCTCGAGCAGCGCATCGCGGTCGTCGAGCAGGGGCTGGTGCGCACCGGGGTTAGAGTTGTGGGTTTAGGTACGGAAGAAGTAATTGAGTTGTTTTATAAATTGTTCAACCCGGGTGAATTGGAGAAACCCCTCCAAGTAACAAGCCTCAAGTAATATGGCACTACTAGACTTTTTAAAGCCCAAAGCTCCCGCGCAAAACGCCCCGTTGGCGCCCATTTTGCCCGAGCAGATATACAAGCAGGGAGTGCTCGAACTGCAGGACGTTATTGCGCCGTCGGCACTCAAGATAACGCCGCGCGAGATAAACCTCGGCGACAAAATCGCGCGCACGTTTTTTGTCATGTCGTACCCGCGGGTGCTCACCGACAGTTGGTTTGCGCCTATCATCAACCTCGACCAGGTGCTCGACATTTCTATCTTTATCCATCCGATAGACTCCGCCGACATACTGAAGAAGTTTCAAAAAAAGGTCGCCGAGGTGCAGAGCCAGATTATGTCCCGCGAAGAAAAAGGCATGGTGCGCGACCCGATACTCGACACCGCCTACAAAGACCTCGAGGACCTGCGCGACCAGCTCCAGCAGGCGCAAGAGCGCATCTTTGACGTCGGCGTCTACATCACTATCTACGGCGAGTCGGACGAAGCGCTGGACAAAGCCGAGTCGGGGATCAAGTCTATGCTTGAGTCGCGCCTCGTGTATGTAAAGCCGGCCTTGTTTCAACAGGAGCAGGGCTTTAAGTCGGTACTGCCGCTCGGGCACGACGAACTCGGCGTCAATTCAAAATTAAATTCGAGCCCGCTCTCGTCTATCTTCCCCTTCGTGTCGTTTGACCTGACCTCCGACAAGGGTATTTTGTACGGGGTCAACCGCCACAACGCATCGCTCGTCCTGTTTGACCGCTTTTCGCTCGAAAACTACAACTCGGTCATCTTTGCCAAGTCGGGCTCGGGCAAAAGTTACGCCACCAAGCTCGAGATTTTGCGCACACTGATGTTTGATACCGAGGTCATCGTCATCGACCCCGAGCGCGAGTACGAATTTTTGGCGCAGACGGTGGGTGGGCGCTACTTTAACATATCCCTCAACTCCGAAAACCATATCAACCCGTTTGACCTGGCGGCCCCGCGCGAGGATGAGTCGCCGGCGGACGTTTTGCGCAGCAACATCGTGGCGCTGGTGGGGATGTTCCGCATCATGCTCGGCGGGCTTAGCCCCGAGGAGGACGCTATTATCGACAAGGCCATTAGCGAAACCTACGCGCTCAAAGACATTACAGTCGACAGCAACTTCGCCGAGGTGGAGCCGCCGCTATTAAGCGACTTTGAGCTGGTCCTGGCCGGTATGCAAGGCTCGGAGTCTTTGGTACAGCGCCTCAGCAAGTACACCAAGGGCACCTGGTCCGGCTTTATAAATCAACCTACAAACGTAGATCTTAATAAGAAATTTGTTGTGTTCTCCGTACGCGATATGGAGGACGACCTGAAGCCCGTCGCCATGTATCTGATTACGCACTATATCTGGAATGCGGTCCGCAAAAATCTCAAAAAGCGCCTGCTCGTTATCGACGAGGCCTGGTGGATGATGAAGTCGGACGACACGGCAAGCTTTTTGTACGGCATGGCCAAGCGCGGCCGCAAATACTATCTGGGGCTCGCAACCATTACCCAAGACGTGGACGACTTCCTCAAGTCACCCTACGGCCTGCCGATGATCACCAACTCGTCGATTCAACTGCTCTTAAAGCAGTCGCCGACGACCATCGACACCCTGCAAAAAACGTTTAACCTCTCCGATGAAGAAAAATATCTTCTGCTCGAATCCGACGTGGGGGAGGGGATCTTCTTTGCGGGGCTCAAGCACGTCGCCATCAAAGTCATCGCTTCGTACACCGAAGACCAGATAATCACCTCGGACCCGTCGCAGGTGCTCGCGCTCAAGCGCGCGCGCTCCGAGGGGCTTGCACAATGATATGAAGTATCTCGCTTACGCAATTGCCATATTCACCGACATACTGCAGTTAGTTTTTTTCATTGTATTCTGGGCGCTTGAGCCGGTGACCGCGGTTTCGGGACCGATAGGGACTGTGCTCGATATGGCACTAAGCATCGTGTTCGGGTTTGTCTTAATAATACTGTTGTGGGCGGAGGGGGCATTTTACCCGGGCCTTATATTCGGCGTTTCTGTTATCGAGGTGTTGCCTATCGTAGGCGGAATATCTCCAACCTGGACCTTTGTGGTCTGGCGGTGCTTTCATAAGAAGAAAAACGAGGAAGAAAAAGCGGCACAGGCAAAATCAACTTCTGAACCCATACCCATTCAAACAAATACTCGACCTTTTGAGGATATTAAACATGCCCAGGCTGCGTAACATACTCATCTGTGCGGCGCTGGTTGCGCCGGCGCTGGCCTATGCTCAAAGCGCTCCGGGCCAAGACCCGGTGCAGTACATCGTCGCACCCGAGACCCCGGGCCCCAATGAGCCGGTACAGATTACGGTGCAAGGGGTGGGCACCTTTCTTGGAGATGCAACCATTACGTGGGGTGTGAACGGCAAAATAGTAAAAAGCGGCACAGGGCTCTCTACCGTTTCGTTTACGACCGGAGAGCTTGGCACGCAAACCACGGTGCGTCTTACCATAAGCTCGGCGACGCAGGGGATTATCACGCACACCTTTGTATTTACCCCGTCGGTTATAAATCTGCTGTGGGAGTCCGACACCTCCGTGCCCCCGCTTTTTGCCGGCAAGGCGCTCTACAGCGCGGGCTCGCCTTTGCGCATAATCGCGTTCCCTACTGTTATAATCGCGGGCAAAAAGGTCGCGGCCGAAAGCCTGTCGTACCGGTGGTCGGTCAATGACAACCCGGTGCCCTCTGCTTCGGGCACGGGAAAAAATATTCTCTCCTACACCGGCGACCAACTGCAGGACGGCGAACAGGTTGCCGTAGACGTCTACTTTGGGAGTCGCAAGGTCGGTCGCGGCGAAATAACGATACCGCAGAGCGAGCCGCAGGTTGTGCTCTACCACAAAGACGCCCTGCGCGGCGTCGTGTGGGACCGGGCGGTGCCGCAGGGCATCGCGCTCAACGGCAAAGAGATAACCCTGCAGGCTCAGCCGTACTACTTTTCTAACACCAGTATTAAAAACGACGCCGTGACGTGGGAGTGGACCCTCAACGACGAGCCCGTGACGGGTCCGAGCTCCGACAAAGGACTTCTTACTTTGCGGCAGACCGGTACCGGGACAGGACAGGCGACGCTCGGGGTGTCGCTCCAAAATCAGGACAGCTCACAGCTGATACAATCGGCAAAGGCCGTCCTGCAAATCGTCTTCGGCCAAGCGCAATCCGGGTTTGCATCCTTCTTCGGCCTATGAAGAAATTTCTTACTGCACTAACTCTTTCAATACTCTTTCTTTTTCCTATTGCCGCTCTTGCGGACAACTCTGCCGACTGCGTGGCCCGGGGAGGCAAGTGGACTAGCGGTTGGTTTACGAGCGGAGGTTGTTCAGTTCCTGTTGGCGCGAACGCTAACACCCCCTCTAACACCAACACGTTGGCAAATGGCGGGAGGCTCACCTACATACCGCTCGAGCCGCTGCCAGGTGGAAATCCCGCCTCCTACGGCTCGCTGAGCGCATACCTCAACTTGGTATTTAAAATACTGATTTCAATCGGCGCCATGGTGGCCATCATCACCCTGGTCCTCGCCGGCATTACCTACATGGTTTCTGAGATCGCAGATAAAATGTCCGAGGCAAAGCGCCGTATACGGGCGGCGCTTTTGGGCCTCCTGTTGCTCCTTACTTGCTGGCTTATACTGTACGAAATAAACCCAAGCCTGCTTAAATTTTGTATATTCGGTATCGATACCACGTGCTCATCAGCGGGGACGCCGCCCGCGGCCCAGCCGGCAAATCAATACGCCGGAGGTAACGCGGTCCAATTGGACACCAAGACTATCGAACAGCTGCAAAAAACCACTGATGCAGGGAGCTTGAAAGTTAACCTAGACGATATGAACGCCGCCAATACCCAAGAGGCGCAGTTTCGCAGGGAGTGCGAAAGCAAGGGAGGTCAGAGCAAACCGACTGCCAGCGACGGACAAAATTCTTCTACCTACACCTGCTTTGTCCCCCTGTACCAACCATGAACAAACAATATCTTTATTACATAGGCGGTGTAGCGGCGGCTGTTGTGGTGTCGGCCATTTTGGCGTGGTTTATTTTTACCGGCGGCGGGGCGGCGGCACCAACACAAAGCGGCGGCACCTTTGGCTCGTTTGACAATAACGCCGTCACCGCCGGCAATAACGGCGGGGGGACAAACACCACAGACAATATAAACCAAACCACCGGCACCCAAACCTCGCAACAAAAAATATTCAAAATCTCGGACGGGCCGGTGGCGGGCGCGACTTTTGTACAAACCTTCCACCCGACTACCACGCTTGCGCGGTTTGTGATGGCCGACAACGGCCACGCCTTCGACTTGGTGCTCGACTCGCAGGGCGCGGTGCCAAGGGCTTTATCAAACACCACCATACCGGGCGCGGTGAGTGCCTTGTGGGTAGAGCGGGGAGCCGGCGCCGTGCTGCAGTATCTTGGTGCTACCTCGCCCAAGACAGTCTACCTCGGCTTTGTGGCATCGAGTACCGCTAAGACTCCGGCGACACGCCTCCAATTTTATCCCGACGGTATTGTCGGACTTGCCGCCTCGCCCGACGGCTCGCAAGTGGCGTACCTTTTGCGCACCGCGGCGGGTACCAACGGATTTGTCGCCAAAACCGACGGCACAGGCGGTAAACTGCTCTTTTCGCTCCCGCTTGCCCAGGTGCAACTGCGCTGGCCCTCACCGGGCACACTCTTGGCCTATAGTAATGCGGCCGCCGGCGTCCCCGGCATTGCCTTTGCGGTAGACGCAAAAACCGGCGCCGTAACGCCGCTGGTGTATGCGCCGGGCCTCACCGCCACTGCCGACCTAAACTTTAGCCACGTGCTGTACCAAACCGTACAGCCCGGGGCCACCGTGCGCACCACCTACAGCCACGATGTCGCCGCCGGCACCGACCGGGCGCTCTCGTTTGACCCGTTCCCTGAGCAGTGCGTCCAAGGCCCGCTTGCGGCGAGCGTTTTGTACTGTGCGGCGCCGCTCACATACGTCGCACCCAATTATCTCGACCTTTGGCACCAGGGCGCGGCGAGCACCCCCGACAGCCTGTTTTCATTTAACCTCGCGGCCGGCACCTCGACCATACTTGCAAGCCCGGGCGGTAGCGAGGGCGGCAAGCCCACAGACATGCTCACCATTGCAGTTTCGCCCGACGCACACTACCTGCTGTTTGTATCAAAATACGACCGTAGTTTGTGGGGCGTTAGGCTCCGGCCGTAGCACCGGCTTTGTATTTCAAAACAATGTGGCGAAACTTGCCTTCGCCCGCGGACTCGGTCTTAATCTCCGGGTCATCGGCAAAAAGTTCGTGCACCACCAGCCGCTCGTAAGGGGAGAGCGGCGGCATCTCGACATCGTGTTTAAAGAGCCGCGCGCGCTGGGCAAGCATGCGGGCATTTTGACGCACGGTTTCCATCTGCGCCTCGAGATAGCCGTTGACGTCGACAGAAAAATTTGCCGCCTCTTCGCCAAGCTTTGTCTCTACCAGGCGCCGCGCAATCGAGTTGAGCGCGCGCAGATGCTCGCCGTTGGGGCCGATGAGCGTCTTGCCCTCCGGGGAGGTCACGCGCACCACGGTCCGGTGGCCCTGCACCAGGTCGATGGAGTCGGTCGGGACACCGAGTTTATCAAAAAGCTCTGCAATAACTGTTTGAAGGCCTGGCATTTCTCTACCATACCCCAATCGCAACTACTTCTGCAACTCCCTCTTAATCAAAGCCTCTTGGCCGAGAGACAGTACGTTGCCGGTTATGAAGTAGAGCCCCACCGCGGCGGGGAAGAAGTACCCGAACACCGTAAGGAGGGCCGGCATAGCATAGAGCATCATGCCGCTTTGCAGCCGCTGGGCGGCGGCCTTCTCGGGCGAAAGGCTTCCTTGCGAGGCATTGGTGCGGGCAAGGGTCAGGCGGATGGTGAAGTACTGCGTCAAGCCGACCAGTACCGCCAGCACAATATGGTGCGGGCTAAATAGGTCGAGGAGCCCAAAAAAGTTGGTGCTAACAACCGCCGGCGCGTGTACAAACGGATAAAGCAGACTCTCCTCGATGGCGGGAAAGCCCTCGCGAAACATCGCGTAGTAGAGCGAAATAAGTACCACGAGCTGAATAACCAAGGTGCCAATGCCGGCGAGCGGGTTGACCTTGTGCTTTTTAAGAAGCCCGAGGCGCGCGGCGGTAAGCTCTTCGGGTTTGTCTTTAAATTTCTTGGTGGCGACGTCAAGGTCGGCCTGCATCGCCTGCATGCCCATCTGGGTCCGGATCGAGGCGGTAAACACCGGGTACAGCACAATGCGCACGATGATGGTGAGCGCAATAATCGCCAGCCCGACATCGCCGCCCGGCATCATGCCGATAAGAAATACGAAGACGTTGTATACCGGTTGGATAAAGTAGGTGGTAAACATTGGTTGTTATTGTACCGTACGTACAAACAGCGCGAGTGAGCCTTTGGACGGGAGCGTCAGCTGTTTGAGCTCGCGGTACACCTTGCGCCGCAGGCGGTTGCGGACCACCGCCTTGGGGGCGACTTTTTTTGAAACAATTACCGCAAGCCCTAGTGGCGTGCGTCCGTCAAGAAACTTGCCCGCATAAGGCCCTACCCGCAGGCTTTTCCCCCGGGCAAGAACCTCTCGAACCTCTGCCGCCGAAAGTCTCTTTTTTTTCGGCAACATAGGTTAAGTATCAAGTATCAGGTTCCAAGTATCAAATTTGAAACTTGATACTTGCTATTTGATACTTACGCTGACAAGCGTTGGCGGCCCTTGCGGCGCCGGCGCAGGAGCGTGGCGCGCCCGCCGGGCGTCCCGGCCCGCTTAAGAAAGCCGTGCGCGCGGGCGCGCTTGCGCTTTTTTGGTTGGTAGGTTTGGGACATCTGTCAACTATACCGTATCCCCAATTACTCCACAACATGTACCCACCTGTAGGAATTTTGACGGCGGGGGTAATGGCGAGTATTGTGTAGTGACCTCAATGACAACCACGAAAGAACTTTGGGAAAATGCGCTGGTTGAGCTCGAGCTCACCATATCGCGGCCAAATTTCAATACGTGGTTTCGCGACACGCATATTGTGCGCTTCGAAGAGGGGGTGGTGTACCTGGGGGTCCCGTCCCAGTTTGCCCGCGACTGGCTCTCCTCTAAGTTTCATAAAGACATCCTCCGGAGCCTGCGGGTGCTCTCCGAGAGCGTCCGCAACGTCGAGTACGTCATTTCCCGCGGCCCCAAGCGCCAAGAGGAGCCCCGCGCCGTACCGCCGCCCGTGACCGAACTGCCGCTCGAGCCGGTGCACGCCCGCACCAATCTCAACCCGCGGTTTACCTTTAACAACCTGGTGGTGGGGCCCTTTAACGAGCTCGCCAACGCCGCGGCGCAGGCGGTGGTGCGCAAGCCCGGCATCGCGTATAACCCGCTTTTGGTCTACGGGCCCACCGGTTTGGGCAAAACGCATCTCGTACAGGCCGTCGGCAACCACTTTCGCCTGCAGGCGCCAGACCGCAAGGTTTATTACGTGACATCAGAAAAGTTTTCGATGGATTATGTGTCGGCATTACAAGAGGGCGGCACTAAAATGACAGGCTTTAAAGAAAAATACCGCCAGTACGACCTGTTAATCATGGACGACGTCCAATTTTTGGCGGGACGCGATAAAATAAAAGAGGAATTCTTTCATCTTTTTAATTTTCTCCACGACAATAACAAACAACTCGTCTTTTCGTCCGACCAACACCCCAACGTCATCCAAAACCTCGAGGACCGCATCAAGAGCAGACTCAGCGCCGGCATGATAGTCTCGGTGACCCCACCCGACCACCAGTCGCGGCTCGCTATTGTGCGCGCCAAAGCGACCGCCCACAACTTTATTTTGGCCGATGAGGTTATGGAGTATCTGGCAACCACCATCGAGGGGAACGTACGCGAACTCGAGGGTGCCCTCAACACGCTTCTGTGCCAATTTGAGATGCGGGGGGAGCCACTTTCTCTTGCCGACGCCAAAACACTCCTGCGCGGCTCGGGCGCCATGCAAAAAAAGGCGGTTTCGGTGCAAGAGGTGGTTAAAACTATCGCCAACTTTTACGGCGTCGAAGAGGGGAGTATCTACGAAAAAACCCGCCGCAAAGAGGTGGTTCGGCCGCGCCAGGTCATTATGTTTTTATTGCGCGAAGACTTCCGGATTTCGTTCCCCACCATCGGCGAAAAGCTTGGCGGCCGCGACCACACCACCGTCATACACTCCTGCGACAAAATTAAAAACGACCTGCGTTCGGACAGCATTCTTTCGAACGAACTCCATCAAATTCGACTCATGTTGAAATGATGTTTACAACGAGGTATAACAAAACCAAAAATAACCTTATCCACAATCCTATGCACACTACTCCCCAGAATTATTTTACAAAAAGTGAACGATTAAACCATTACCTTAAAACACTTTTCTGCACTTATCCGAGCTACTCACAAGACTAATAATAATAAAGTTTTTAATAAAGAAGAGTTATGAAATTTGAAACAACCACAAATCAACTCCTTGGTGCCGTCGCAGTTGCCGCGCGGTTTGTAGAACGTCGCGCAAACTTGCCGGTGTTGGCGGGTATTTTAATTACCGCCGACGGCAACCGGATTATTCTCCGTGCGACCAACCTTGAGTGTGGGGTTGAAATTTTAGTGCCGGGCAAGGTTTCGCAGGACGGTACGGTTGCGGTACCGGGTAATATTCTCGCCGGCTTTTTAAGCAACTCTCACGGAAAATCTGTTACCGCCGAACTTAAGGGTGAACTTTTAAAACTCCATACCGAGCGCGCGGAGGCGTCTATAAAAACCATACCCCATAACGATTTTCCGGTATTGCCGCGCGTGCCAGCCTCAAATTCTTTTACCCTCAAGGCAGGTGATTTGGTTAAAGCTATCCGCGGGGTCGCGTACTGCGCGTCGCTTTCGGCGGTAAAACCGGAACTTCAAAGTGTGTTGTTGTGGGCCGAGGGAGCCAAACTTACCGCGGTGGCCACAGACTCGTTTCGTCTCGCCGAAAAGACGGTGCCCCTGCGCAAGGGCGGCAGTGTCCCGCAACTTTTATTGCCGGCCCGCAACGCGGCAGAATTAGTTCGAATTCTCGAAGGCGTGGGTGACGACATCGAAGTGTATTACAACGAAAATCAACTTTCAACCCAAGCCGACAACACCTACTACACCAGTCGCCTCCTTGACGGAGCTTTCCCCAACTACCGGCAGATACTCCCCAAAAGTTTTTCGACCGAGGCGGTCGCCCTGCGCGAGGACTTCGGCGGCGCACTGAAAGCACTTTCGATTTTTGCCGATAAGTTTGCGCAAGTATCTCTTTCGATCGAGCCGGCAAAAAAAGCAATTTTTCTTACCTCGCGCAACCCGGACATCGGCGAGCAAATCTCAACCGTCAGGTCGACCATCAAGGGAGATGCGGCGGCAATGTCGTTTAACGGCCGCTATCTGGCCGACAGCCTGCAGTCAATCAACGGCGAGAGTGTGCGCCTGCACTCCAACGGCCCGGGCAAAGCAATGTTGATAAAAGACGCATCCGACGACTCATTTTTGTATTTGGCGATGCCCATGAACCGGTAATATGCAAAAGAAACAGCCTGCGGCGTATGACCCACAAGCGGAGTCATTTGCAGGTTTTGCTACCGGGTCTTTTAGTTGGAAAGCAGTTGAGCGACCATTATTTGACCTACAACTAAGAGATTATTTTAACTTGGATACAAAGGTTTTAGATGCCGGCTGTGGTTCAGGAAGAATTTCCGCGTATTTAATTGAAAAAGGAATCTCTGCCAAAAATATTGTTGGCGTTGATATTAGTAAAAAACTACTCGAGCTCGCACACAGACACGTGCCAGGAGTTAAATTTGTTAGAGAAGACTTAAGAGATTTGCGCTTAGATTCCACATTTAATTTAATTACGGCACACATGGTACTAGAGTCACTTGATGGGTTGGGTCTTAAGGATACATTTAAAAACTTCTTCAACTTACTGGAGAAGAATGGGGCACTCTTTTTTATAGACACCCACCCGCTAAGAACCAATTCCTATGATTCGGGCGATTTTCATACAGAGCGTTGGGTTACAGCACCCACCCCTTGGGGTCACCAAAACACAGTTTTTCATAGGACGGCCGAAGGGTACACTAATGCGCTAGTACAGGCCGGTTTTAAGATTGACGCCGTTGACGATTTACAAGTACCGCAAGAAACGAGGTCTTTAGATGAAAAAGAATACGAACGCTACGCAAACAAAGGACCAATTCGACTGGCAATAAAGGCACACAAGAAATGACACTATTTTACCCGACCGTGTAAAATACGTACACGGTTTTTTTACACTCGACTTTTGGGGAGGGGTTTTGTAGGATGCGGGCAGAAGCAAACTCGGGAGGAATCCATGACTTTTGTAACACCCAACGACCCAAACAAAAGGCGGTGGCATCTAACTGAAAAGGAAACGAGGGCTATTACTTTGACTATGGCCCTTTCTGCCATCACGCTGGTCATTGGCCTGCTTTATATCAATTCCTGAATCGCGCGGTACTATCAAGTGCCGCTTTTTTTATTGCGGGATTATTGCGCCGCCGGTCGGGGAGTACTGCACCGGAGCAAAGGGATTTATGGGCTGTACCGGCTGAGGCTGTACTTGCGGCGGGGAGTAGGCGCCGTTTTGGCCTACCCACATCTGCACCGGCAGGTCCCAGCGGATAAACTGCGGGTCGCTTGCAGGGTTGTTCGGCGGGGGGCCCAACGGGTTGTTTTTATCCACCCAGTAGAGTATCTCGTGGATGAGGCCATCATGCCCCGGCACCTGCCATACGCCGCGCAGAACGGGCTTGAACCCCGACTCGTTAACTTCGCTGCGGGTAAATGACTCGGCGGGCATTTTGGCGAGAGCATAATTCATAAACTGGCTCCACGCGGGGCCGACGATAAAGCCGGACACCCTTTTATTCATCGAGGTGTTGTCGTTGTTTCCCGCCCACACGCCGACCGCAAGGTTGGGCGCGTAGCCGACGGTCCAGGCGTCGCGGTAGTCGTTGGTGGTACCGGTCTTGACCGCCACGTCCCGTCCGGGGAAGGTAAACAAGGAGTTCTCGCCGAGCGGTGCGCGCGCGACCGGGTCGGAGAGGATGTCGTTAATCTGCTCGGCGACCTGTTGCGGCAGGACCTGGGAGCCGCCGACCTGCGTGTTGTCTTCGATGATATTGCCGGCGGCGTCCTCGATTTTTAAGACCGCGGTCGGCGGGATATGCAGGCCGTTTTGGGCGAAGGCACCGTAGGCGCTCGTCATCTCGAGCAGGTTGACCTCGCCGCCGCCGAGGACCAGCGTGAGTCCGTACCGGCCGGCGTCACCGAGCGTCGAGATGCCCATCGATTTGGCGAGCGTGAGCGAGTCGTTGATGCCGGTGAGGTAAAGCACTTTAACCGCGGGGACGTTGATAGACTGTGCGAGCGCGTCGCGCAGGGTCATCGGCCCGCGAAACTTGTTGTCGTAGTTGCCGGGGGAGTAACAGCCGGTCGTGGCATTGGTCGTAAAGTTGTTTGCCGCACACCCGGTCGAGAACTGCGTCGGCACGTCAAACACCACCGTATCGGGCGTGTAGCCCTTGGTAAAGGCCTCGGCATAGACAAAGGGCTTGAAGGCCGACCCCGGCTGGCGCTCGGCGAGCGCGACGTTGTAAGCGCCGGGTATCTCCGTGTCAAAATAGTCGCGCGAGCCCACCATCGCAAGTATTTGCCCGCTCTTTGGGTCGATAGCCACCAGCGCCATGTTGGTCGCGTTAAATTTATCGACGTTGCTGAGGGCGTTCTTGCTGACTATCTCTTCGGCGTGCATTTCAAGGTCTATGTCGAGGCTCGTAGTAACTTTCCATCCGCCGGCATCGAGCGCGTCCTGGCCGTATTTATTTTCCAGGTATTGTTCGATATAAAAGACAAAGTGCGGCGCCACGATAGAGTTGCGGCGCTGAGGGAGAAAGTCCACGGTTGCCGCTTTGGCCTCGTCGCGCTCCGCCGCGGTGAGGTACCCGTGGGCAAACATTTTGTCGAGCACCATATTTTTGCGCTGGTCGAGCGCGGCGCGGTGGTTGCCGTAGGGAGAGTAAAAGGTCGGCGCGGGCAGTACCCCCGCCAAGTAGGCCGCTTCGGGCACCGAAAGGTCGGCGGCGGACTTGCCAAAAAAGGATTCAGAGGCGGCCTCGGCGCCGTAGGTAGGGCCTCCGTAGGGCGCTTGGTTGAGGTAGAGCTCAAGAATTTCATCTTTGGTGAGCACGCGCTCGAGTTTGAGCGACAGTATCCACTCTTTGAGCTTGCGCGTAATGCTCTTGTCGTTGGTCAGCAGGGTGTTTTTTACCACCTGCTGGGTCAGCGTCGAACCACCCTGGTTGAGCCCGAGTGTAGTGACGTCCACAAACAGCGCGCGCAAAATCGCGCGCGGGTCTATGCCGCCGTGCTGATAGAAATTCGGGTCTTCTATCGCAATGGTCGCATCCTTGATGTTTTGGCTTATTTGCGCAAGCGGTACCACCGTGCGGTTTACGTTGCGGTTGAGGTCATAGAGCAGTACCTTGCCCGTCCGGTCGTATATCTGGACCGATTGGGCTATACGGCGGTGCTCAAGCGCCGAGAGGTCGGGGATGGAGAGGGTGGCGGCCCACAAAAAAATCGCGCCGGCAAACAACAACCCGGCGCTCACCCCCCACAGCAGGGCGAGCCGCCAGTGCCGGCGGACAAACCGGGAGGCCACCTTGGCCTCCCGGCGGGCCATAACGACTATCCTGTGCATTGGTGTAGTATATCAAGCATGGGATTCTTTTCGAGAGTACCAAAAGTAAATACCGACGAGCGGGCGGTGGACGTCCTGCTTAGCCGCGGCGTAGCCGAGGTCATCGTCAAAGCCGACCTGCGGCGCAAACTCCTCTCAGGCGAGCGCTTGCGCGTCAAGCTGGGCATCGATCCGACCAGCCCCGACCTGCATATCGGGCGCTCCATTCCGCTCCTTAAGTTGCGTGACTTTCAAAATCTGGGGCACCAAGTCGTATTTATTGTGGGCGACTTTACCGCAGTCATCGGCGACACCTCAGACAAAGACGCCGAGCGCCCGATGCTCTCGAACGAGGTGATAGAAAAAAACAAAAAGACCTACTTTGAGCAGGTGGGCAAAATCCTCGACCTCTCCAAAGTCGAGCTGCGCTACAACTCCGAGTGGCTCAAACCTCTCAACTACCGCCAAATCGGCGAGCATGCGGATCTTTTTTCGGTCGCCGATTTTATTGCCCGCGATGTCATTAAGCGCCGGCTCGAGCAGGGCAAGCGCGTCAGCCTGCGCGAACTGCTCTACCCGCTGATGCAAGGCTACGACAGCGTGGCCGTCGAGGCCGACGTCGAGCTGGGCGGCATGGACCAAAAATTTAATGTGCTTGCGGGCCGGCCGATGCAGGAACATTTTAAGCAACGGCCGCAGGACATCTTGCTCAACCCGCTTATTGAAGGGCTCGACGGCGCCAAAATGAGCAGCAGCCGCGGTAACGTGATAGCGCTCACCGCTGTGCCCGGCGACATGTACGGCAAGGTGATGAGCATGGCCGACGGGCAGGTGGCGACGTACTTCGAGCTGTGCACGCGTGTGCCGATGGAGGAGGTCGCCGAGATTTGCAAGGGGCACCCCAAAGAAGCCAAGATGCGCCTGGCGCGTGAGACAGTGACGCTTTACCACGGGGCTACCGCCGCGCAGAAAGCTGAGCAAGATTGGACTAACACTTTTAGCAAAGGCGAGGTGCCGCAAGACGCGCCCACGGCCGCGGCGGGTAAACTGCGCGACATAGTTAAAGACGTTTCGACGAGCGAGTTGCGGCGGCTGGTCGAGCAGGGAGCGGTTTCGTCGGTGGTGAGCGGCAAAAAAATATCGAGCATCGACGAGTCCGTTGCGGACGATGTCATCCGCATAGGCAAGCACCGGTTTATAAAGGTGCTATAGCTCTTCTTCGTCGACTCCTACTTCTTCGACCTCCTCCTCGAGGTCCTCGTCGGCAAGTTCGCTATCTTCGGTTTCGGGGTTGTCGAGCAAAAACTCATCCTTCTCCAACTCATCCATACTGAAAAGTTATAGCAAATTATCGCCACGACGCAAGGCACGTAATCCCCACCGCAATAGCATCGAGCTCGTCGTCAAGGCGCGCCCGCTTGGGCAGGGCTATCAGCTTGGGCACCATGAGCGCCATGGCGCGCTTGTCTCCTTTGCCGTAGCCGGTTATGGCGACTTTTACCTCGCTCGGCGTATAGTGTTTAACCGCAAGGTTATTTTTGGCCGCCAGGTAGGTGAGCATGCCGCGCACCTCGGCTACCTGCATGGCGGTTTTGGCGTTCTTTTCGAAATACAAAAGCTCGAGCGCGACCGCGCCGGGAGACCACTTTTTTATGAGCGCTTCAGCCGCCGCTCCCAGTATTTTTAGGCGCTCCGCAAACTCCAGTTTCGCCGAGGTGCGGACGCAGTCTGAAAATAGCAGAACTTCTTTACCTTTTTGTTTTTCGACAACCGCAACGCCGAGCCTTTCGTACCCGGGGTCAAAGGCAAGGACTCTCATGAGGGTAAGTATCAAGTATCAGGGGACAAGTAGCAAACAAGTATCAAAAGCTAAGTAAATAAGTAAAAAGTTTAAACTCACGATACTATCTAGCCAGATACTCATATAGGGGAGGCAGACATGCGCAACTATACTATAGCTGCTCGTGTGTGGGCAGGAACACTTTCTTCCAGTGGCTACGCGGCTCGCATTATTGCCGACGGGGAAGCCATTAGGAATCGACTTGCTCGCAACTACTCTATGAGCCGCCCCGAACTTTCTGAGCAAGATTTGGAGCGTATACGTGCAGAACTACCCGGAAAGATTGCGCTCCTGGCCCAGTGATTGCACGTCGTTAAGAAGGTTGTCCCAAAGGTCAGCCTTTTTTATTTAACCTTCTGAACTATTGAACTTAATATTTTTAACAACTCACCAACTTCTTGCAATAAACGCTTATGTTCGTGGACAAGAGCTGGCGGAACTTCGAGTAAGTTCAGCCAATATTTACTTTCTTTAGCCTCTTTGCGCGAAATTTTTACCCGCATGGCAAAGTCCTTGCGGCTCATGGCTTCCTGCGCTTCGATATAGTTCGCGCCAATAGAGCCGGATGAGCGTATAAGTTGCGCGCCGTCTTCGATACTCGCCGTGGTTCGCGGTAGCTGTTT
>JBBUFU010000018.1:0-6490 GCA_038056365.1 Patescibacteria group bacterium | reverse complement strand
CGCTTCTTTATGCCGATGCACGGCTACCACTACATGTTGCGCGTGCACGCCGACATCGCCAAAGCCTGCGGCCGCGCCGAGGACGAGATAGTCATCCCCGACAACGGCGCCGTCATCGAGATAGTCGACGAAGGCCAGCGCATCGTCCGCCGCAAAGAAAACGCTCCCAACAGCCTGCGCCTCGTCGACGGCTTTGCCATCGGCGACCTGCAAGAGGTCGTTATCCGCGACCGCACGGTGCTGTCGGCCGAGGGTATGTTTGTCATCATCGCGACCGTCAACCCGCGCACGGGCAAACTCCGCAAGTCGCCCGACATTATCTCCCGCGGCTTCGTCTACCTGCGCGAAAATCAGGAGTTGCTCCAGCAGGCGCGCATCATCGTCAAAAAAACAATCGAAGACACGACCAAGGGGCAAAATCCGGTCAACTTCGACTTCGTCAAAAACAACGTCACCGACGCGGTGGCCCGCTTCCTCTTCGAAAAGACCAACAAACGCCCGATAGTCATACCAGTGGTACTCGGGGTGTAATAACTTTTGATTTTGTGATACAACATGCACAGACCATCTGCGCCTATACAGCAGGGAGGCGATTATGCCATTGCAAGTAAGCGTCCCTTCAAAATCACATCTACCCATTCCGGCCAAGGTTGATCTCAAAGGGGCCAAAGAGCTTCTCGTCTGGGACGATGCCGACCGCGATGGGGTGCGCGAGCTCATGATACACGCCGAAAGACAAGGTGTCACCATCGTTGGAAAAACGCCGGCGGCACAGAAATACATGAGCGTGATATTTACTGGAGCATGAGCCACGCTTGAGGCGGACGACAAGTCCGCTTTTTTCTTTACCTAATTTTTCGCCAGCTACTACGATATATCGTAGTAGCTACAGCTTGAGGCGGCGCATGCGTTCCGCATATTGTTCTTTCGTCAGACTTATCGGGGGCAGTAAGTCTGCAAACCACTCAACAAGAGCTGATTTTTGTTCGCCCCTTCCATTTACGCGCCTAGTGATTTCGGCATATTTACCTTTTTGTATCGCGTCCCAAATGCGCGCGACTGTCGATGGACTGATACGTAACGTTTCTTGAATGGCACTAAAAGAATATCCTTTGGTGAGCATATAAATTACAGCGAACCGCTTCGAGAGCATAATTCGCTCGGTCGGCGTCAACATATCGTTAAAAAATGCCCGACGTTCACTCGTGGTGCCTTTAGTAGTCACCCCTTCTGCGAGACGTTCAAATATCTTATCTGACACCTTCCGTACCGGTGTGTGTCTTGAAACATGCGGCATAGTACTACGATATATCGTAGTAGCTAAAAATCAATTAGTTTTATACACAAACTCCTAATACGGACACCTATACTGCCTAGGGTGTAGTTCTTGACAACTTCACTAAACGAATGGTATAAGAATACCAGACGGTTTTTCGACTTCTTGGAGGCACTCCATGCATAGCGACGACAAGTACAATACCTATTTCCCGGATAGCCAGACGGCTATCATCATTCCGCGCAACAAAGACCGGGCAACCGTAACCCGTGTGGAGAGAGCCGAACCCGGCAAGCCTGGACTGGTTTCTCCCCCGGTACCCGTGGCACGAAGTGCGGCCGAAGAGATGGCGGTGCTTGCACCCTATCAGCCCAGCGAACAGGAGCTGGAGTTGGTGCGGTGGGTAAAAGCAAACTTCGAAGCAGTCACGGCGGCGGAGGTACACGGCATCATCTATCGCTCGATGATGTATTTCTACATTACGCCGGTGAAGGACGAAATACTTATCCGCGCTAAAGCTACGGAGCTCGGCGTCGGACTGCCCGGCAGAAAGTGAGGCGGGCCGTTTGGTCCGCTTTTTTCTTTTACCCAGCCCGCCGGTTGTCTTGGGCGTGTAAGTGTTATAGAGTACGCACAGTACGTTCTAACCAAGGGTAAACAAGGAGGATCGCGAGTGGATACCAATCATCACGATGTCCGAATGGGCTCGCGCAGCCGCAGCAAACACGGCGACGGCAAGAAGCTCAAGAAAAACCGGCACCCGGCCAAGGTGCGCGCGGACGCCGTGGTTGCAGTGCCGCCGTCGAGGATACGGGATGTTTCTATCCCCAACGGCCAGCAACGGTTTTTTAGGCGCTGGGGGCAGTTTGCGCACCTGGCCTTCGCCGTTACCGCGCAATCCGGTACGCCGGCCCACCGCTGACAAGCCCGTCTTTCTTCAGCCGCAAAAGTTCACACTCAACCTCTCCCCTCGTTCTGGGGGAGAATTTTTTTGCCTGCCCTGAGCTTAGTCGAAGGGTTAGTTGGCCAAGTGTCGCGGGCTTTTTTAAAAGTTCGCGCAGTATCGCGCCGCGCAGCTGGCGCGCCGAGCCCTCGAACTTGGATTGCTTTGTGTAATGCTTGCTTTGGGTGTTTAACTTAACCCCCTGCTTTTTTAAGTGCGCGCCGTAGTCCATCAGCGCCGTGTAAAACTCGCGCGGCTGCATCTTTGATTTTTTAAGCAACTTTTCTACCACCGGCAACAACTCCAGGTCGGTCATTCTAGTGTTTTGCAAAATGTTAGAATGATAAAAAATAACCGTGCGGATGTTTGTTTCTATAAACACCTCGGGTTTATTAAAGGCAAAGGCTAATACTGCGCCGCGCGTGTACGGGCCGACGCCGGGGAGCCTTTGACCGGTAAATCCTTCCCGGGCGATTACTTTCGCCGCGTCGTGCAGGTACTTGGCACGGCGGTTATAGCCGAGACCTTGCCACGTTTTGAGCACCGAGGGCAACTTGGCGGCGGCAAGCTTTTTTGCCGTAGGAAACTTCTTTATGAATTTGTTATAAAACGGCACCACTCTGTCGACCTGCGTCTGCTGGAGCATTATTTCTGAAACCAAAATTTTGTACGGCTCCGTCGTGCGACGCCAGGGCAAATGACTTCTCTTCTCCCACATGCACGCATAATAACAAAACCCCGCCGAAGCGGGGTTTTGTACAGAGAGCCTGAGGGCTTACGCCTTCGGGCGAGCCTCCGAGACCGTGAGCATGCGGCCGCCGAACTCCTTGCCATTCCACATGGCAATTGCGTTCTGAATGCCGGCATCATCGGTCATCTCCACAAAGCCGAAGCCACGGGAGCGACCAGTCTCGCGATCAGTGACGACCGAGGCCGAGGTGACCTCGCCGGCTTTGGCGAAGGCATCACGGAGCTCGTCACCCGTCGTGCGGTACGGAAGACCGCCGACAAAGAGTTTGAGTGCCATAATTACGATAAACTTTTTTAGTACCGTTCTTCGTAAGGCGACCACTCCTGCCGCCTTACGTGGCGTGGAGAACTTACTACTGAACAGCGATACTCTAGCACTAGTACGTGGGGGCGGCAAGCACCACCAGGCGCTGGTCAAACTGGCGCTCCGAGGTAACCCACTCCCCTATGCAGGTAATAAGCACCAAGCCTTGGGGGCCCGAAGTGGCAAAAATCTGCGCCACCGGCGCTTCGTTGGCAGGGTAAGAACGGCTTGAAGTTACGCGGTATATGAGCGTTTTGCCCGCCGCATCGGCGACGGTAACGTAGTCGCCCGGTTTGAGGCTCGAGAGGTGCTCGAAGACGCCCGCCGTGGTCAGCGCGTTATCCACATGGCCGGCAAAAACCGCGTTGCCCGCGGCCCCGGGCTTTGCCCCCGGCGCGTACCACGCGACTTCGCCGAACTTCGCCGGCGCGCCCATGGTGCCGTCGGCTTTGGTGCCGACCGACTCGACTGCGGCATCAACACCGATGGCTGGTATGCGCAAACGCGCCGGTATAAGCGGCGAAGAATCAACCAATGATATCGCCGGACCGAACGCAACAGCTCCGGCCGAGTCGCCTAACACCGCGTGCGCGGCCCGTGTAGTCAGGTCGGCCGCGCCGATAAGCGCCACCGCGACCCCCACGCACACGAGCGCGAGGTGCAGGCGGCTGTCGCCTGTCTTTATAAGCACGCCGCTCTTAGCGGGAGAGAGTAGTAGCCGCTTTTCGGACATAGGGAGTAACGGCGAGGCCTGCGGCAATCAGCAACACGACGGCAAAGGCGGCGCCCATCGTCGAGTCCTTGGGGCCAAAGCCGGTGCGCGGCAGTTGCGGGTAGTAGTTTTGGTAGACGCTCGGGTACGAGCTGGAGTAGCCCGGGTAAGACGGATAGACTGGCGACGCAGGATACGTAATCGGCACCGGCGTGTAGACATTGGTGACATTCACCGTGCAGGTCGCGGTCTGTGCGGCATTGGTCACCGTGACCACCTGAGAGCCGCTTGCGTGAAACGAGGTAGTGAGTACACGCCCGATATTGGGATAATTTTGGTATGCGGTGGCCCAATTGTAGGTGCCGCCTGCGCCCCCTACTGCCTCAAAGCTCGCCTGCTGGCCCAAGCCCACCGTCGGAGTGAGCGTCCGGCACGTCAAAGGCTGGGTGTACGGGTTCGGGTACGGATATGGGCTCGGATATTGGTAGTAGTTGTACGACGCCGTCATCGTGACGACACAGGTCTGCGACTGTCCCGCCGCAATAGTGCTGTTGCAACCGACCGAGTACGACGGCGCATAGCCCGTCACCGCACTGCTGACGGTTACGTTGTACGAGCCCGGGCTCAGCGAGACGGCGGTGCCGCTCTGCGAGCCGGGAAAGTTGGTGAGGCTGGGAGATTGCCCCGAGACCACGACGGCAAAGTTGGCCGGCGTGTAGGTCTGGTACGTGACACCCGTCTGGTTAAGCACCTGCACATAAACCGTAAGGAGCCCCGTCGTCGAGGTTTGAGCAAGCGCAAAGGCCGGCACGAGGCCTGCAAATGCCAGCACGAGCGAAATAATGAGTTTTTTCATAGTAAAAATGATTTATTTAATAACGAAGCCGCCCCCTAGAATCAATCTGGGGCCATCATACAACAACTTTGTCAACTGTGCAAACGCTAGATGTTTGCCAGTCGGATAGCGGCAAACAGCACCCCTGCCCCGAGTATCGTCATGGCCGTCGTCCAAAACGTCGGGTGGGTGTGGTGGCTCTCGGGTATCAGGTCCGAGGCGCCGATGTAGAGAAAGAATCCGGCAAACAGCGCGAGCAAAAGCCCCAAGGAGCCTTCGGACACGGTAAACAAAAGCGTCGCCCCAATGCCCGCAACCGGCGCGAGCGCGTCTACCAACAACCACCGCAGGGCCTTTTTAAACGTGCCGCCGTGGCGCACCACCACGTTGACCGTGTTGATGCCGTCGCTAAAGTCGTGAGCCAGCACCGCCACCGTGACGACGAGCCCGACCGCGGTGGACACTTGAAACGCGAGCCCGATGCCGATGCCGTCGAGAAAGCTGTGCAAAGAAAACGAACCGGCGCGCAGGTGGCCCCTCGACGCGTCGCCCTCTTGCGCCTCGTGTCCGTGGGTGTGGAGCAAGAGTAGGCGATCCATAAGCAAGTACAGCAAAAATCCGAGCGCCACAAAACTCATGACAGTCGCGGCGGTGTAAGAGCCGCCCGCAAGATCGAGCGCCTCGGGCACCAGGTCAAAAAATGCGACCGCCACCACCGCCCCGGCACTGAAGCCGAGTACCAGGTGGAGGCTGTCGCGCAGACGCAGGGCCAAAGCGCCGCCGAGTACGGTGGCGACGAACGCCGCGGCCGCAACAAAGAGCAGAGTCATCTGTTAGCGCGCTACCCCCAGCACCTGCAGAATTTTGTTGATGTCTTTGCGGGCGGCGGCAAAGTCTTGGCGGGCTACCACGATGTCGGCGCGGGCTATTTTAAGCTCGGCGTTGGTATTGGCCTTGGTTGAGTCCGCCGCGGTGGCGCTCGCAACGTGCCCAAATGCGGCCGTAGCCTGCAGGCGTGCGTCGGCTATCTGTGCGTTAAGGTCGGCGAGTGCCGTGTTTGCCTCGGCGATGTCGGTCGAGCTAGCCGTCGAGCTGGCAAGACGCAGAGAGAGCTTGAGGCTGAGAGCGGCCATCAGGTCGGCGGCTTTTTGTACATGGGTCGCCTGAGCGGTCACGGTTTGTGCAACGCGCTCCGTTGCGGTAAGCGCCGTAGAGGTTGCCGCGGAGCTTTGAGCCGAGGCAATAGCCGGGAGGAGCAGCGCCGCAAGCGCCGCGGCGGCAACGAGTTTGTTGAAGGATGTGTTCATATTATTGCTGGGCATCAAGCGCTTGTAATTGTGCGTCTATGGCTGCAGAGTCCTGTACAAGAGCCTGGTCCGACGTGTCCGGCGCGGTCGAAGCGGGGGTTGCTGCCTCTTTTGCGGCGGGCGCCTGCGCAAAGTACCACCACGCTCCCAGGGCAACCACCACCACTACCGCTACCCCGATAATCCATTTAGTCATAAGGTTACAAAGACTTACCGTACTGCTAATACTCTCAGTATATACGAAAACCCCCGGGTCAAGTCCGGGGGTTTTCTGGACCATAGGCACTATGGGTTAGTCGTTGAATATAATCCGGAGTACGTGGCGAAGGTCTTTGCGGGCCGTCTCAAGCCAGGTACGGGCCG
>JBBUFU010000017.1:0-4240 GCA_038056365.1 Patescibacteria group bacterium | reverse complement strand
GATATAAAAATCTGGGACGTCGCGGCCGGCTTGGCGCTGGTTAAAGCCGCCGGCGGGACCTACCAAAAAAGCCCCATAGGTAAGGATGGAAAGTGCCTCGTGTTTGCGGGCGCGACCGACGTATTGACAGTCGGTCTATAATTTGATATAATACTAAGCAGATCGCCAATCCCGGCGAATCAGTAAAACAAGGGGGCTTCAATGCCGCTCGACAGATGCAGTAAATACGGCGACCCCGGCCTTTGGATACGCTCAGCCTATCTTGAAGACTTCGTGTTCCGCGGCATCACCGCGGTGGTGCGCGCGGGCGACCGCATCAGCACGCCGGACTTTAAGACGCTCCAGCTCGGCGTCGACTACCCGGTGCGCTTTATCAAAAAGCCCGGCGACGGCTTTGACAAGCCGGCAGTGCTCTATCCGGATGACGGCACCACGGTGAGAATCACGGAGCGTTTCGCCAAGAAAATCGGCGCGCTCACCGCCGAGGACCTTGCCGGATGTGCGCCCGATCAGGCTACTTCCGAGCTGGTGCGCTACCACTTGGCGTTGGTCAACAATACCGAGTTGCCCTTGCCCGACGAGATGGTGACTGTATGGCGGTTCGCGTACCGCCCCAACGCTACCGAATAGCCGCTCGTCAATTGTCCGAACCGGAGACCGCCCGTACCCACGGGCGGCCTTTTTTGTTACTCTTACGGTACATGAAAAGGGAAGAGGCTTTAGTGGTTTTTGGCGACGAGCTACCGCCGCAGTGGCGGCATTTTGATACGGTTGTAGCCTCAAAAAAACTGCAGGCGGAGCTTGAGGCCCACGGGTGCGATTTTGTCGACTTGGGCACGCTCTGCGGCCCGGGGAGCATCTATGAGGCAAGCGCTCTGCTCGAAGAGCTTTCGTATATGAAAATGCCCGGCGGGACCCGCATCGCCAAGTCGTTTGTGTATAAAGGATTCGAGTTGTGGTGGGTACACTACGAAAATCTTTTCCGCTACTTTTGCCTGCCTTTTACGCAATACAAAAAACTGCTCGAGTATCTAAAAAACTTCCGGAGCGTCTCGGTGTACCGCCCGCCGCATAAAAATCTTTTTTTCTGTTATCTCGAGGCGCACGGCAAAAAGATGACGATGCTGGAAGAACCGGGGTTTAAAGGTCCGTCGTTCTTGCCGTTCGGCGTTTTGCTTCAGATTGTAATTACCCTCCTCAGCCTGCCGGTGCTGGCCCTGCAGAGGCGCCGCACCATGGTATACACCGGCGATAAATTTGAGAAAGACAAAGACTACGACTTTAGGATGCGGTTTGCGTACGAAGAGTTGCGCAAGCGCGGTATGCCGTTTGTAGAGTTTATCCGCGGTATCGAGCCGTGGAGGAATGTTTTGCAACACGCGTTCGTACGCCGGCGTCCGGTCGTATACGCGGGGGGAATGGTCTTTGTCGCGCACCTCTTCAGCATTCTTTCGGGCGGACGCACGCGCACGCGGCGGCAGTTTGGCGCGCACCGCTTTGCCGCCATGACGGACGCGGACGCGCGGTTTAAGTCATTGGTGGCGACGCAGTACCTGCTCGATGTGCACGAGGATGTGTGGGCGATACGGATTATGCAATGGATTTTGCGGGTGGCCGGAGTCAAAGTGGCGTTTATACCGGCGGCCTCTCCGCGCAGTTATCACGCCGTGCTCGGCTGCAAGCTTAACGCCATACCGACGGTCGGCATTATGCACGGAGTCCAGTCGCGCTTTTATAACGTCTATGACTTTATGCCGGGGTTTGACGGAGAAAAGACGCTCTCGGTCGACGCCTTTGGCGTGTGGAGCGAGTGGTGGCGCGCGTACTATACGCAGTTCAGCAATGCCTACGCGCCGGGGCAACTGCATGTCTCGGGTCCGATGCGTCCGCTTATCAAGTCTGCGACTACCGCGCCCGCCGGAGCTTTAGCCCCCCTGCGGGCACTCTTCGTCTCCGAGGAAGTTGCCGTGCCGCATGAGGTACTGCCGTATCTTGAGGAGTTGCTCGGGCAGACGCATATTACCCTGTCGCTGAAATTTAGGCCCTCACGGGACGGGTTCGAACAATGGCTCCTGCATAATAGGCCTGATATCTTGACGCGCAGTAATCTGACCGTTCTTAGAGGTAGCATGCAGACGGCAGTCGCGGGCGCCGACGTGCTGGTGGGATGTTACAGCACGGGCGTGCTCGAGGCGTTGCTCCAGATGAAGGTCCCGGTATACTTCCGTACCAAAAAATGGGGAGACTACTACGACCTCAAAGACTACGACGCGGCGCACACGTTTTTTGCCGAAGACCCGCGCGAGCTGGTAGAAAAGATTAAAAACGCCCGCTCGGTGCCCGCCCCGGTATTGAAGGACCTGCAAGAGCGCTACTTTGGCGACCCGTACCAAAACGGCAGCGCGTGGGTTGTCGACCGGCTGGAGGAGATGCTTAAAGGCTAAGTCCTTGCAAACCGCCAGGAGGCGATATTAATCATAAGGCCGATAAAGCCGTTGAGCACCTGCGCGACAATGAGCCCGAGTATACCGCCCCATATGCCGAGTACCGCATACAACAGCAACTGAACGCCGCTGATGGTTATGCTGTTGGTAAAAATGCGCTTGGACATCTTTTGCGAGGCGAGCAGGGTGCTGACGTAGCGGTTGGGCATCGCAAATATAAACGTGACCGCGAGGATTTGGGTGTAAAGGACCGCGTCGAGATACTGCGGCAGGAGGTATTTAAACAGGAGCGGCGCCGCAAGCGCGTAGAGGGCGGCAAAGACGGCGCCGATAAACAGCCCCTGCGCGATGCGCTGATAAAACGTGCGGTCGATATCCTCGGGCGTTTTGACCGCCACTTTGGGGAAGCCGAGGTCCACCCAGTCTTTGATAAAGGGTACCGCGCGGTTGGGGATAGCGACCGCGATAGAGTAGACGGCGAGCGGCGCCGCGCCCCAAAAGTGGTTGAGGATGATGCTGTCGAGCTGGGAGACGATGGGCTTCATAAGCCCGATGTAGGTCAGATGCCGGCCGTATTTAAGGACATCCTCCGCCGGCTCTTGCGGCGGCTTAAACATCCGCAAGGTCAAAAAGTAAAACAGCGCGTTTGCCGCAAGGGTGGTAAGAGCGTAGGCGACGACCAGCCAAATGACCTGCCCGCTGATGAAAATAGCCGCGAACATCCCGAGGACGTAGATGAGCGTCGAGAGAATGCTAAATAGGTTGTTGAGCTTAAAGTCCCGCTTGGCCGCGAGGTAGGGGCCGTAGGTATTAAACGCGTTGGTGAGCGGCAGGCAGAGGCTCAGCACCAAGAGCGCCCCGCCGTAAGCAAAGTTTTCGTGCCACAGGTAGTACGCGCCGAGCGCCCACGACGCGACCATCAGCAATAGGTTCCACTTGATTTGGTAGCGCACCGCCGTGCGCAAAACGCCGTCGCGCCCGTTGGCCACCGCCTGCGCGACCGCCTGGCTCATGCCGGTTAGGGTAAATACGTTGAGGATAGCCGCGAGCGAGATGAGGTAGCGGTAGGTGCCGTAGGTCTCTTTGGGCAAAAAGTTGGCAAAGACCAGCAAGAGCCCGAGCGCGAGGAAGCTGCTGCCCGCCTGCCCGAAGGTCTGCCAAAAGCTCCCCGAGGCAAAGTAGACCATGTCGAGGTTTGTGTACCGCTCGCTCCAGCGCAGGAGTCGCACGGTACGGACTTTAAACATTTCGGGCATGACTCTCAGTATAACAAGGCGAAATATGATATAGTCTCCCTTGTATGAATTACACCAAGTACCTGCGCTGGGGCGTCTTGGCGGCGCTTTTTGTCGCTCTTTTTTATGTGCCTTTTATTATCGCGGGCGGCAATTTCCCCGCCAATATCTGGCCGGGCCTCAGCCTCTTCTTCCCGTACATTACGGGTAAAAACTTCGCTTTTCGCATCTTGGTTGAAGTAGCGCTTTTGGGCTACACGCTCTTGGCTCTGCGCGACCCCAAGTACCGCCCGCGTGCGTCGTGGATTATGTGGGCCGCCTTGGCGCTGGTGGCATGGATGGGTCTTGCGACGCTGGCCAGCGTCGACCCGGTCAAAAGCTTTTGGAGCAACTTTGAGCGCATGGAGGGGTATATCAACCTGCTCCACCTTTTTGTCTGGTTTGTCATCACGGGCGCGGTGTTGACCGCCGGCAACCTGTGGGACCGCTTTATCAACACTTCCATCGGCGCCAGCGTGCTCATGGGGTGTATCGCGCTCTTTCAGGTCATGCATCTGTTAG
>JBBUFU010000016.1:0-4330 GCA_038056365.1 Patescibacteria group bacterium | reverse complement strand
AGAGGCCCCTATAAAACTCTTCACCTCTACCGAGGACCGTCCTCTGTACAGAGGACGGTCCTCGGTAAACGGGAACTCAAGCATGCGCGAGCGCAGTGTTGGCAAAAGTGTGCCGTGCGGTATTAAAAAGACAA
Source organism: Patescibacteria group bacterium (assembly GCA_038056365.1). Taxonomy (GTDB): domain Bacteria; phylum Patescibacteriota; class Minisyncoccia; order Phycocordibacterales; family SBAW01; genus GWA1-54-10. The sequence goes on along the minus strand of JBBUFU010000016.1, from coordinate 4,196 downwards.
AAATAACTCCCTTTTGCGGCTCCTCGAACAGTTTTAAAAGGGCCTGTTGCGCCTCGCTGGTCATAGACGACGCGCCAATTAAAAAAACGGTAGTCTCGCCGAGCACTTTTAGGCTTGCGCGCGCAGTCAGCTCACGCGAGTCATCCACGCCGAAGCGCTCGTATTTTTGCGCGATAAAGTGCGGGATTTCTTTTTTGTACGCCTCAAACTGCGACAGGTCCCCCTCTATATAGTACGCGTGGTGCGTCAGGCTTGGCGTCATATATATTTGATTATCGCTTCGCAATAATCGCTTTTTTGTACGTTTCGAGATGGTTGAGCGCGATGCCGGTGCCTTTGGCGACGCAGTAGAGCGCGTCGTCGGCCACCTGCGCCTTAACTCCCGTACGCCGCAGGACCAGCTCGGGGAAGTTGCGCAACTGCGAGGTGCCGCCGGTCATGGTGATGCCGCTGTCGATGATGTCGGCCGCCAGCTCGGGCGGCGTCTCCTGCAGTACGTCGCGAATCGCCTTGATTATCTCGCGCAACTCTTTGCCCATCGCTTTGACGATGTCGTTGGTTTTAATCTCGACCTGGCGCGGCAGGCCGGTGATAAAGTCGCGCCCGCGTATTTGCATCACGAGCTCCTGCTCGACCGGCACGGCCGAGCCGATGCCTATTTTGACGTCTTCGGAGGTCTTCTCGCCCACCGCCAGGTTGTAGGTCTTTTTTATGTAGTCGGCGATAGAGTGGTCGAGTTTGTCGCCGGCGCACTTTATCGACGTCGAGGCGACGATGCCGCCGAGGCTGATGACCGCCACGTCGGTGGTGCCGCCGCCGATGTCGACCACCATGTGCCCCTTGGCCTCCTGTATCGGGATGCCGGCGCCGATGGCCGCGAGCACCGACTCTTTGACCACGTAGGCGTTGCGCGCGCCGGCGCGTATGGCGGCCTCGACGACCGCACGCCGCTCGGTCGAGGTAACGCCGGTCGGCACGCTTACCATCACCTCGGGTTTAAACAGCTGATATTTGCCGAGCGCCTTTTGGATAAAATATTTGAGCATCGCCTGCGTGACGCGATAGTCGGCGATAACGCCGTCTTTGAGCGGCCTATAAGCGATGATTTCGCCCGGCGTGCGGCCTATCATCTCTTTGGCCTCGGCGCCCACGGCCAAAATACGCTTATCGATTTCAGAAATAGCGACCACCGAGGGCTCGTTGAGTATGACCCCGCGCCCCGGCACAAACACGAGCGTGTTGGCTGTTCCGAGGTCTATCCCAAGCTTAGGAGTAAAAAACGCCATTGCGTACCAATGATACTTGAGCTTGCCGCGCAAAACAAACAGATATTGACAAAGTGTTAGTAGTTGTATAAAATTTAAATCAGAATTCAGCTGGGGAGAAAATAGATGTTCGCCGTCAGGTTTGTGCTCTGGACGCTAGTTTTCGGGATGGTACAGGCAACCCTATTCTCTGGACTTGATTTCTCGAAGGGTAAGCCCTTCTTATACTGGACCTCCTTGCCGGGACTTCAGTTATTCCTCCCAGTACTAGCAATTGCTGCAGGCTTGTTATTGGCGGCCTTCTTCAAGAAGCCAAAAGCTGTTTAGCCACCGCCGCGCGTCTGATGCGCGGTTTTTTCTTGCCACAACGAAAGTCAAAATGTGCACAACGTGACTTGATATATCAAGTCACGCGATATAGTGAATAAATGAAAGTAAAAGCTAAGCAACTCCCGGATAAGGTTCGGACTGAGGTACTGGATACTCTTTATACGACCGCAGGGGCGGTACGAGGGCGCGACGCAATGAAGTTGTTCTTGCGAGATCTCCTTACCTCAAGTGAACGAATAATGCTCGGACGAAGAATAATGATTGCCCGCAAGCTCTTGGCCGGCAACTCGCACCGGGAGATAGAGGCCGATATGGAAGTCGGCAAAGATACTATTTGGCGAGTGCAACGTTGGCTGGACGATCAGGCAAAAGGATATGAGCATGCGGTCTCTAAGCTCGAACGGGAGATGGATGCTCGGCACTTCAGAAAACGCAAAAGTAAATACCCGCCGATATTTGCATTTTTGAAGTGGTAAAGGTGACTTGATATATCAAGTCACCTACCTTGGTTCATTTTTAGTGCTCCGATTACACCTCTTCCCTTTTGATGTTGAGGCCGAGTTTGCTCAGGCGCTCTTCTATCCTTTCGTAGCCTCTATCAATCAGGTAGGCGTTGTCGACAGTGCTCGCGCCTTCGGCGACCGCGGCGGCGATGAGGTACGCCAGCCCCGCGCGCAGGTCGGGGCTCTCGAGCTCTTTGCAGCTAAGCGGCGTCGGGCCTTTTATCCAAATTTTGTGCGGGTTCATCACCGTAATATTTGCGCCCATGCGCACCAGGTCGTCCACGTAGCGGAATCGGCCGTCGAAAATCGTTTCTAAAATAGTCCCTTCGCCCGCGCACTGCGTCAAAAATACGGCCATCGGCGCCTGCAGGTCGGTCGGAAAGCCCGGATACTCGTGCGTGCGCACCGAGACGCTTTGGTACGGCCCGCCGCCTTTGACCTTTATAAAGTCGGTGCCGACCTCCATCTTGACGCCCGCGCGGCGCAGCAGGGTCAAGAGTGCGGCCACGTGGGCGGGCTCGCAATGCGTAACCGTAACGCCGTCCCCGAGCAGGGCCGCCAACAACACAAAACTCCCCGTCTCTATGCGGTCGGGTATGACGGAGAATGTTTTGCCGTCGGCGCGCAGAAGCCGGCCGTTCGTGCCCTCGATGGTAATCGTGGGAGTCCCCGCCCCCGAGATGCCGGCCCCGCAGGCGTTTAGGTACCCGGCCAAGGCCGGGATTTCAGGCTCCATGGCCGCGTTTTCGAGCACGGTCTGCCCTTGTGCAAGCACGGCGGCGAGCATCAGCGTTTCGGTTGCGGTCACCGACACAAAAGGAAAGACCACGCGCGCGCCCCGCAACGAGCCCTTGATATGAAAAAGCTCATCGTGCTCCTCGACGGTCGCGCCGAGCGCGCGGAACCCCTGCAAAAAAAGGTCTATCGGACGCTCGCCGAGCACGCACCCTCCGGGGTACGGAAAGGTGACGGTACCGTAGCGCGCCAAGAGCGGACCGGTAAGGACAATCGACGCGCGAAAGCGCTCCGCGATTTCTTTAACAAGTACGGGAGAGGACTTTGCGGCCGCCAAAAGCTCCCGCATCCGCGCAACGTCTTCTATCTCCGGAAGATTCTCAAATTGAACCTCGTCCTCAAACAGCGCACTCGCCGCAAGCGCCTTGAGCGCGGAGTTTTTGGCTCCGGCTATCCTGATTTCTCCGCGGAGCTTTTTTTGCCCCGCCAAGCCTTCGACGGTAAATCTACTCTTCATTTTTTTGTTTGTTTTTCTCTTCTTTCTTAGGTTTAACCTCCCACCAAAACTTTTTGGAGAAATCCTGCCCCCGCGCCTCTGCATCCTCGCACACGCTCTTAAGATAATAAAGGTCGCGCGTGGGTATCGCCACCAGGACGCGGCCCATGCGGGCAAGGTTGAGCGGCGCGTAGCCGTCGCGCACCCGGCCGGGGTTTAACTTCTGCATAAAAAACTTCATCAGCTCGCCGCGCTCGGTCTGACGCTCCCGTTTGCTGCGGGCGGAGGGGCTGTCGATATGCTTGCCGATGTGCTCCATGGCACTGATTATACAACTATTGACATGTACATATAGATGGTATATATTGTCCTTTCGTTCTTTTGAGCTTCGCGGGCGGGTTGCTGCCCTCCGCAAGCAAGGCCGGAAACCGGTTTGTGCGTAACGTACTGCGCAGGGTGGGAACCCTGTAGTACCGGCCAAGAATACGTGCGCGTACGCCGGCTTTGCCGCGGCGCTGCGGGGCCGACTCATCCGTGTCGAGTAGCAATACTCGCGGGAGGTCGGCCTTTCTCTTTTTATAAAACTACTGCATTATTTATTTTATGAAGGACCCAATAGTCCAAGCCGGCAACCCGGTGCTCCGCCAAAGGGCCTTGCCCCTTAGCGTCAATGACGTCGGCTCGCGCAAAGTGCAGAGAGTCATCGCCAAAATGAAAAAAGCCCTTGCTGCCGAGGGCTTCGGCGTTGCGATAGCCGCCCCGCAAATCGGCGAGCCGTTACGCATTTTTGTCATCGCCGGAAAAGCGTTCAAAACAGATGAGGAAACAAAAGCATTCGCAGAAGAGAAAAAAGAACAATCAATGCCG
>JBBUFU010000015.1:0-4070 GCA_038056365.1 Patescibacteria group bacterium | reverse complement strand
TGACGCTCGGCTTTATGCTGGCGCTCCTGCGAAATTTGTACAAAAGTTCTAACGAGCTTAAGGCCGGCACGTGGGACAAAAACGGCGGTGTTAACCTCACCGGCCGGACGGTGGGCATCATTGGGGTGGGGCACGTGGGCAAAGAGGTAGTGCGTTTGCTCAAGCCTTTTGGCTGCAAAATCCTGGTGAACGACATAATAGACCAGCGTAACTATTATCAGGCGCAACGGGTTGAAGAAGTAAGCAAAGACGACCTCTTTGCCCGTGCCGACGTGGTTACCGTGCACACGCCGCTTACCCCCCTGACCAAGCACCTTATCAACGCAAAGACGCTTGCGGCGATGCGCCCCGGCGCGTATGTTATCAACACCGCCCGGGGGCCGCTGGTAGACTACACGGCGCTCAAAGAGGCGCTCCGCTCGGGAACAATCGCTGGCGCGGCCGTCGACGTGTACGACGAAGAGCCGCCGAAGGACAAAGAGTTGCTTGCTTTGGATAACCTTATCTGCACGCCGCACATCGGCGGCAATTCGAAAGAGTCGGTGCTGAGTATGGGCATGGCCGCGATAGAGCATTTAAAACAGGAGCTGCTTGCGTAATTTCGTCACATGCAAAAAAAGACAACTATCATAATGGTCGGGACCGGCCAACACTTTCAACGGAATCTTGCCCCGGCCATATATAAACTCGAAAAGAACGGGCTTGCCAAGCTGGCCGCAACCGTCGACGTGCTCGGGCGTTCCGACAAGAACTACTTCGAGGACGTCATACATATTAAAAGAAACAACAAGCCTATCCACGAACAGCTCGCAAAGTTTAAAAAAGAGGACCATCTTATTATTTTGGGCCACACCAACGCCCTGCACGCCAAAGACGCACTCGATCTTTTGCGCCACGGCTTTCGCGTCGCTATCGAAAAACCTTACACGTTGGATGCAGGATCGCTTGAGAGAGTGATGACAGCCGGCAAAAAGAATCGACCCGCCCTGCTCGAGTACTACCTGACGATGAAGTCGGCCGCGCTCCTTGTGGGTTACGGTGCGGTCAACAAGAAAAGCTTTTATTTTACCGAGTCGCTTATTAAACCGTTGCTCGCGCTCGGGGACTTTGCCGGCTCGGTCGGCGGCTTTACCGGCATGCTGCCGAAACTGGTCGGTACCGTAATGCGGGTCGAGGTTGAGGTGCTTGAAGGCGAGGGAGACACCGGGACCCTCGAGGGCAGAGGAGCCGACCTCGTTGATATAAAATCCGGCGGCGGCATGCTGCAAGATTTGGGGACCCACGCACTCTCCCCGTTGGTGGCCTTAGAGAAGATTATCGGCACACTCCCCGGCAAGGGCGGGTTTACTGTGCGGACGGCGCGCTCCAGCGAGTATATGCAGATGGCCAAGCGGCGGTTTGCTCTCCCCAAAAAGCAGATAGGCGAGACGTATGCCGAGTTTTCGTGCACGACCGCCAAAAAAGTAGCGGTCACGGTGCGGGTGGGCAAGTACGTGTTCGGCGACCGCAACCGCCGCGGCATCCTTATAAGCGGCTCGAAGGGCGAGGCGTATCTCGACCTCAACTCCTGCACACTCTCGGTCAACGACAAGCCGGTGCTCGGTATTGAAAAAAGTTACTACCCCGTAGTGCGCTCGGTGCTTGCACAGACGCGCGGGGAGCCTCTGTTTACCTTCGACCCCGCTAAGGTCGCCGCCAAAGCGCAGAGCCTTGTGTTTGATATACAAAAGCGCGCCGCGGAGAACAAAGAAGACGTGTACTACGAAAGCGGCGCGGAGCCGGAGAACATCTTTGTACCGGTTGCGGCCGAAGCTAAAGACAAGCTGAACGAGGAGGACATCCGCCCCGAAGACAGCCACAACCGCTGGCTCGAGATACTGGGCAAAGAGGTGTCAAAATTCTTCCCCCCTAAAAAAAGAAAGGGGGTCGTGTGCCCCGGCTGCCACTCGGCCGAGGTAGAGTCCGAGTTTATAAAGCTCGGGTTCATCTACAAGTGGTGTAAAAACTGCTTCTCGCTCTATGCCTCTCCGCGGCCGAGCGAACAAGAGATTGATGAGTTTTACCGCTCTTCGAAGGCCATGAAGTTTTATGGCGACTCTATATTTAAGCCGACCATCGAAACGCGCCATGAGCACCAGATTACCCCGCTCTTAAACTGGCTGAAGAGCATCATCCCCGAGTACGCGCCCAATGCAGTCAGAGTGCTTGACTTCATGCCCAAGTACTACTCGGTGTGGGCGGAGTTTCCGGGCACAGAAAAAAAGGTGTCGCTGGTAGAGCCGGTGCATATCTATAAAACTCCTGCAGGCTCAAAGACCGTCAAATTTTCGACGGCAAAGAGTCAAACGTATGACCTCATTACCGCCTTTGACGTGTTGGACCATCGTTCAGACCCGGAGAGGACGGTTAAAGACCTTTCGAAGATGTGCGCCAAGGGAGGTGTGGTGCTTATGACGCTCAACTCGGGGAGCGGCTTTGAGTATCAGGCGCTCGGGCGCGACTCGCACCGCCTGGTGCCGCCGAGCCGCCTTAACCTTATGACCATCGAGGTGGTAGAAGACATGCTGGTTAAAAACGGTTTTGAACTTATTGACGTGTCCACGCCGGGCAAGCTCGATGTCGATATTGTACTTAAGGGGTTTTTGGAAGACGAGTCGATGCCGATACCGCGCTTTGTTTCGTATATGCTGAAGAAGCGGGGGGCCATGGCGTGGGAGTCGTTTCAGGACTTTCTCCAGCTCAACAACCTCAGCTCCTTTATGCGCATAGCGGCCCGGAAAAAATAATATGAAAGAGCGCAACCTGCAAAAACTGTATCGCGACCAGCACATACCGGGCAATTACTTGCGCGAATATTCGCAATACCTGTTCCACCTGCTGGCGAACCTCGACTTCGAGATTATCGAAAACATCGCCAACCTCATAATCCGCCAGGCCAAAAAGGGCAAGGTGGTGTACCTCATCGGCAACGGTGGGAGCGCGACCACCGCATCGCACTTTGCCACCGACTTGGTGCACTGCGGCATCATCGGCCACAAGTCGATAATCCGCGCCATAAGCCTGGCGGACAACGTGTCGCTCATTACCGCGCTCGGCAACGACAAGGGCTACGATCAAATTTTCGCCCAGCAGTTGAACAGCCTTGCGCGCAAGGGCGACGTGCTTATTTCGATATCCGCCAGCGGAAATTCGCCGAACCTTGTTGAGGCTTTTGCGACGGCAAAAAAACGCGGCATGTACACCGTGGGGCTGGTGGGTTTTGACGGCGGCAAAATCGGCAAACTGGCCGACTACGTGGTGCAGGTAAAAACAGAAAAAGGGGAGTACGGCCCGGTCGAGGATATACACCTCTTCCTCGACCACATGCTGACGTCGTTTATCGCTCTTACACTGCAGGCAAAAAACGGCGATGGAAAAACCGGACACAAATAATCTGCTTGCGGTTGCCGAAGCGGCGGCGCGCGCGGCGGGCACGCTGCTGCGCCCGTACACGGCCACGGCGGTTTCGAGTGTCGGCAAAGATATAAAAGTAGACGCCGACAAGAGCGCGCACGCGCTTATTTTGGAGAGCTTAAAGCCCACAGGCATCCCCGTACTCTCCGAGGAGGACGACACGCACGATTTTAGCGCGAGCCTACAGTGGGTCGTTGACCCTCTCGACGGGAGTCTTAACTTTTTGCGCGGCATCCCGGCATGCGCCGTGTCGGTTGCTTTGGTACAAGACGGCGAGCCTTTGCTTGGCGTCGTGTACGACTTTAACCGGGACGAACTATTTGGCGGAGTGGTGGGAGCGGGCGCAATGCTCAACGGCAAAAAAATATCTGTTTCGGCCGTACGCGAAAAAGGCGAGGCGGTACTGATGACGGGCTTTCCATCGTATACTGACTATTCGACCGAGGCTTTGGGAAAATATATTGAGGTAGTGCAGGCGTTTAAAAAGGTGCGTCTCATCGGCTCGGCGGCGCTTTCGCTTGCCTATGTGGCCGCGGGGCGGGCCGACGCGTACTACGAAAAGGATATAAAAATCTGGGACGTCGCGGCCGGCTTGGCGCTGGTTAAAGCCGCCGGCG
>JBBUFU010000014.1:0-2418 GCA_038056365.1 Patescibacteria group bacterium | reverse complement strand
CCGGCCGCGCGCGCAACATCCTCTTGGCCAATGCATTTGAGGCGCTGGTCGGCGCCATCTACATCGACCAGGGCTACGACGCGGCCAAACAGTTTATATCCGAGCGCCTCTTCCCCAAACTCGACGAAATAATCCGCGAAAAACTGTGGCAGGACGCCAAGTCGTCTTTGCAGGAAAAAGCACAGGAGTTCGAGGGCGCAACGCCCAACTATAAAGTGATGGCCGAGACCGGCCCCGACCACGACAAGCACTTTGTCGTCGGTGTATACGTGCGCGACGTGCTTTTGGGCCAAGGGGAGGGCAAAGCCAAGCAAGAGGCCGAGCAATCGGCCGCCGCCGCCGCGCTCGAAAAGAAGGGCTGGTAAATAAGGCCTTTTTGTCGCAAGTCCCTTGGGGCTTGCTTTTTATGTTGCAGTGTGATATAATACAGGGCAGATGGTCTATTCAGGACCTCTCGGGCTTTAAGCCTGCGATTCATATTCAGACACAAGGAGGCCAGCATGGCCTACCGGTTTGGAACGCTCAAGACTGACGGCTCGCCGGAAGCTACGGCGCACAACGCGCAATGGCTTGGTGAGAGCACTCTTGGTGTTGAGGTCGTGATGGAGCCGCTTGCGCGCGAGTGCAAGCTTGGCAACATCGACCCCCAGCATCGCGGCGCGGGCGGTTCGTCCGCAATCGAGCGGGCGATGATCTTCCCGTTGCCGCCGGAAGGCTCCACCATTGTTACCCAGCGGGTCGACAAGGACTCGATTGGTGCGATGGCGGTGCTCGAACTGCGGGCCGAGGGGCGCGAGAAGGATATTGACCCCTTCCTCGTTGCACGGCTCGGTGCCATGGACCGCGAGGGCTACACCGCACATTCGGCCAACGCCATCGACGCGGCGTATGCCGAATCGAAGGACACCACCGATGCGCTCAACGCCATCATCCACGACCAGGGCAAGTGGCGGAATCTGCCGGCCAAAATCCGCGGGTTCAAGATGATCTTAGTGCGGGACATGCCCGTGCAGGAGATCGCGAGCATCGCAGCCACTAAAAGCAGGCTTAGTGAGCGTTACAACGCTCGCGACCATCGGGTCGAGATGTTCGGCACGAAGGTGGCCTTCATCGACGCCCCGGGCAAGTACTACGAGGCTCGCGACTGGGGGAACCGGCGGTATGAAGTTGTTGTGGTGCACGATGCAGAACACGACACTCCGGCGGCCGGCCTACACAAGCGGTGGACCATCTGCCGCAAGCCGGACACTTTCGATCGCAACCGGTGCGAGGCTCTGCTAAACGCCGCCGAGGCACGGGCGAGGGACATGACGGTCGAGGATCTCGTTTCAGCTGGCTTCAGCTGGGGCGGTCCCAAGAACATCATTTCCTCGACGGAAGGAAAGCTCCGGCAGAGCATTCTGACCAAGGACGACATCATGCCAATCGTAGTCGAATGTGCTGAGTCTGGTCTGTTTACCTGAGGTCAACAACTGTTAGGGTCCCGCAGTCCAAAAGACTGCGGGCCTTTTTTATGGAGGAAAAACCGCTCCCGGAGGAGCAGTTAAACTATTTCGCCGCCGTAGGTAAGCGCTTCGAGCTCATCTAGGCTCGTATTGAGTTCGTCGAGGTTGAGCCCTTGATTTATCACGGCCTCCACGATGCTCAGGTAAACGTTTTGCTGGAGCCAGCTTACGTGCACGCCGGGTTCATGCAACCGGCGCAACATCTCGACCTTTTGCCGAAAGCGCTTGTACCAGTCGGCCCGCAAGATCTCCCTGAAGTTCGGCGGTAGGGCCAACGCTTCCCGCGTAACCTCCTGCGCGGCAACAGGCAGCATCCACGGCACCAACAAGGCGAGAGCAACCAGTGCGATTTTCAACATGGCAATCCCCCTCATTTCATCTGACTTAATAGTACACCGCATTGCGGACGGCGATGTTACAATTGGAGGTAATGCGGCTGAAATCGATAGAATTGTCGGGGTTTAAGTCTTTTGCCAAAAAAACCGAACTTACGTTCGGCTCGGCTATTACCGGCGTGGTGGGCCCCAACGGCTCGGGCAAGAGCAACATTGCCGAATCCTTCCGTTTTGTGCTCGGCGAGCAGTCGATGAAGTCGATGCGCGGCCGCCGCGGCGAAGATTTGATATGGAACGGTTCCGGTTCTTCGCCACGGGCGGGCCGCGCGGGCGTAAAGCTCCTGTTCGACAACTCCGACCGCGCGCTCAACCTCGACTTCGACGAGGTTTCTATCGAGCGCGTGGTACACCGCGACGGCGTCAACGATTACTTGCTCAATGGCTCGCATGTGCGCTTGCGCGACGTCGCCGAGCTGTTAAGCCAGGCCAATATCGGCTCCTCGGGGCACCACATTATTTCACAAGGCGAGGCCGACCGCGTGCTCTCCGCGAGCAGTCGCGAGCGCCGCGAGATGCTC
>JBBUFU010000013.1:0-8667 GCA_038056365.1 Patescibacteria group bacterium | reverse complement strand
GCAACATCAGCGGCTATGCGTGGGGCGACAACCTCGGGTGGATAAGCGCCGAGCAAGACGCCAACGTCTGCGGCGCGCACGCCCGGGTCGACAACAACGGCAATTTTTCGGGCTGGCTGTTGGCGCTGTCGCTCTGGCCCGGAGGGGGCAGCACCACCGGTTGCATCAGTCTCAGCGGCGCGGGATACCAGGCGACCACCAACAGCAACTCCAGCTACACCAACTATGCCGACGCGGCCTGGGCCAGCGACACCATCGGCTGGCTTGTCTTTAACGCCACGGGCGGCCAGTGCATTCCGACCTTTACCTGCGCCAACAACATTAGCACCAACGTTTGCACGGGGGCGCAACAGATATGCCAAAACGGGTGCGACCCGACCGGCGCCTGCAACCCCGGGCCCACGCTGACCGGCTGTGCCAGCATTAACACCAGTACCTGCTCTCCGCCGCAAAGGAGCGTGCGGGTAGCTAGGGGCACCCCGGTCACTATTTACTGGCAGGTTATCAACGTCTCAAGCTGTGCGATAACCGGCACCAACGGCCAGCAGTGGCCGGGCCAAGCCATAACGGGTACGGTGACGACTGCGGGGATAATCGCCGCGACCAAATTCACCCTCTCGTGCGACGGGGGCGCCTTTACCGACCAGGTAAACGTCGCCGTAGTGCCCGTCTTCAAAGAAATTTAATGGTATTATTATTGTAAGCATAAGGAGCTATGCGCACATTTAAAAAAATATTTTTGCAGGTGTTTATCGCGGGACTCTCTTTGTACGCGCTCTCCGCGCTGGCGTGGACAAACCCGCCCGGCGCCCCCCCGACCTGCCCGTCCGGCAGTGCCGGTTGCGACGCGCCGGTCAATATCAGCGCCACCACGCAGACCAAAGGCGGCACGCTTATTCTCAGCAACGGGAGCGGCTACTACGCACAGCTTGCCACCGGCGGCTGGGGGCTGTATACCAACGGCAGTATCGGCAGTACGGGCGGGATGACCCTGGCAACCAACGGCGACCTGTACATGCCGTTTAGGGGCCAATGGCTCTCGCAGGCGCTTGGCCAGGCCGGCACTCCGGCAGGCAACACGACCTTTTGGGACACCTGGTACGGCAGTTCGTACCTCGGGAGCAACGGCGACCTGTACATGGGATGGAATGCCAGCTGGCTTTCTCAGCGCATCAACCAAACGGTCACGACCAATTCGACGCCGCAGTTTGGCCGCGTCTACGACGACAACACCGCCTACTACGTGGACAGCAACACCACCTCCAACATGTACGGCATCACGCTGGCCGGCGGCCTTACGGCAAACGGCGGCGGGACTTACCGCGGCGGGAACTCTTTTGTTTCCAACTGCGACACCGCAAGTTGCGGTAGCGGCGCGGCGCTCTGGGCCTACTCCAACAACGGCAGTGGCGCGGTCATGAGCTTCCACCGCAGCGGGGCCTACGCCGTCAACATGGGCCTCGATTCCGACAACGTCTTCCGCATCGGCGGATGGTCCGCGGCTGCCAACCGTCTACAGCTTGACATGGCGGGCAATCTGACGCTGGCGGGCAACGTCACCGCACCGGCCTTCTACTACAACTCCGACGAGCGGCTCAAGCAAAATATCAAAACTCTATCCGCAGAAAAGGCGCTTGCCTCCGTGCTGGCCCTAGAGCCCGTCACCTACAACTGGAAGGACCCCGCCATGGGCGTCGGCACCCAGCTTGGCTTCATCGCCCAGGCCGTACAAAAAGTCGCCCCCGAGCTTGTCGCGACCGACGCTTCGAGCGGGCTCGAGTCGGTCGACTACGCGCGCATGACGCCTCTTTTGGTCGGCGCCCTACAGCAACAGCAAAAAGAAATTGACGCGCTTAAGGCCGAAGTGGAGGCGCTTAAGGCGCGGCAATAAACGCCATGGAAATCAGGCGCAACAGCAAGCTTATGCCGGCACTCGCGCTCGCGGCGCTCGCGGTCGGCGCGCTGCTGTTTTGGCGCGCGCAAGACCCCGCCGCCCCTAAAGCGGCTGCGCCTCCCTCGACGCCATACGGCATAGTCGAGTCGATACAAGGGGATACGCTTACGTTAAAAATGCAGGTCCCGGCCATCACGCAGACTATTTTTTACACCGTGCGGCTCGCCTCCAGTACGACCGTGGTGCGACACCTCAATAAGACGCCGCAGGAGTTTGCCCGCGAGATGGAGGCTTTCCGCGCGGGCGAGGACTCAGCCTCGCCCATAGGGTACACAACCGTAGCGGCCTCGCGCGGCGACCTGGCGCCCGGTATGACAATCGAGGCGCCCGGCGCCGTACGGCAGGGCGATGTCTGGTTTGCCTCGCAGATAGTAATAGACAGCCTATGAAAAACTTTTTTAGACATCTCTCGCAGGGCGAACTCAAGGAGGCCGCCGGCCTGTGCGCAGGCGCGGCATTTTTGCTCGGCATCGCGCTTGTACTTTCGGGCGGGGCGTCATTGTTGCCCAACCATGTGCGGCTTGCGCTCACAAGTGCAAACGCCCAAGCCGCCGCCGTGGCAACGTTCAATTCCAACGGCAGTTGGACAGCGCCCGGCGGAGTAACTTCTGTCACCGTAACGGTAATCGGCGGCGGCGGCGGCGGGACAAACGGCACCTGGTCTCAGGGCGGATGTAGCGGAGACGCCGGCGTCGGCGGCGCGGGCGGCGCGGGCGGATATATTTTAAACCAAACGGTCGCAGTCACACCGGGGCAGACGTACAGCATCGTGGTCGGCGCGGGCGGCGCGGGCGGGGTTTATGGTTGCCCTGCATATAACAACGGCATCTCGGGCGGCAGCTCTTCCTTTGGTAGTGTTGTGGCCACCGGCGGCGGCGCGGGAGTGTGGTACGCCGGCGGCGTCGGCGGCACGCCTGGGTTCATTGCCAGTGCCAGTGCCGGCGATAGCCTTGGTTCCACCGGCAAGGCCCGAAACCTCATGGACGGCACCGGCGGCGCGTGGACCTACTGTGGTCCCACCACGGCGGGCACCAACCAAACCGGGTACGGCTCCGGCGGCATTTCGCAGTGCAACTGGGGCGGACAAGCCGGCCAGGCGGGATATGTTTCGGTATCGTATGCCGATCCGTGCCCCACGGCCGCCTGGCAACCGTGGAGTAATATCTTTGTCATCGAACCGGGCGCCACCCGCAAGATTAGCGGCGCGCAGACCTTTTGCGTCACCAACTCGAGCGGTAATTACCTGGTCGTGCCCGGCGGCGACTCGGCCCAACTGCAATCGTTCCGCGGCGCGGCGGGGAATGTCGGGGCGACGACGTATTGATATGTTGATTATTAGCAATTGCGTATTAATTTTTTATGACACCAATCGTTAAGCTGTGGCTAGCGCTCGGCGTCGCGGTTGTTGTCGCGGCGGGGCTTGTGCTATGGTTTTTTTTGTCAAGCATAGCCCCCGGCCCCGCCCAGCCAGCCGTGTCCTCCGGCGAGGAGGCGACCAGCACGCCTTCGGGTGCGCCTCCGCCGCCTCCGGCATCGCCCGTAGCGTCGCCCACAAGTCCGGGCGGTAAAGCGTCGTCAAATACCGTTCCTTCAACACCGCCGCCATCTCCGGCCTCGTCTCCAAGCGCACCGACGCAAGGGCCCGCAACCTCGGGTGGTACGGCTCCGCCTCCCACGGCCACGCCGCCGCCGGCATCGCCCGCGACATCGGGCGGTACTACCGCCACGACAAGCGTTGTCGTGCCGACAAGCTACCCTCCCCCTCCACCGCTCTAAAAATCCGGTCACTCCGCTTTTGTAATCGCTCTCGATTTGTTAAAGTGGGTGGTCATGGCAAAATTTAAACTTTCGACACACTACACGCCCGCGGGCGACCAACCCAAGGCTATCGCCGAGCTGGTGGCCGGCATGCAACGCGGCGAGCGGCACCAGACCCTGCTCGGGGTCACCGGTTCGGGCAAAACATTTACCGCGGCCAACGTTATTGCCGCCGTGCAAAAGCAAACGCTGGTCATCGCCCACAACAAAACGCTCGCGGCCCAGCTGGCGCAGGAGTACCGCGAATTTTTTCCCGATGCGGCAGTGCATTACTTTGTTTCCTACTACGACTACTACCAACCCGAGGCGTACCTGTCGCACTCGGACACGTATATAGAGAAGGAGGCGCAGATAAACGAAGAGATAGAGCGCTTGCGCCACGCATCGACGCAGGCCTTGCTGACGCGACAGGATGTCATCGTGGTCGCCTCGGTTTCGTGCATTTACGGTTTGGGCAGTCCAAGCGAGTACCGCAAAGTGCACCTGGAGTTAAAAGCCGGCGCAAAAAAGAACCGCGCCGAGCTCATCCGCGAGCTCATTGGTGTGTACTTTGAGCGCACGACGGCCGACCTGACGCCCGGCGCGTTCCGCGCGCTCGGCAACAGTGTCGAGATTATGCCGACCGGCGAGCGGGTGCTGTACCGGGTCGAGTTTTCCGCCCAAGGCGGACCCGCCTCGGGCGGGGAGAATGTTATAAGTAAAATTCGCATTATAGATGCGATTACCCGCAGCGAAAAATCCGCGCCAAATTCTATCTTTTTGTTCCCGGCCAAGCATTACGTAACACCCGAGCACGAGCGCACGCGGGCCGTTGAGGATATAAAAATAGAGCTCAAACAGCAGCTGCAAAAGTTTGAAAAGGCGGGCAAGGTGCTCGAGGCCGAGCGGTTAAAGCGCCGCACCAACTACGACCTCGCGATGATACGCGAGATGGGCTACTGCAACGGGATAGAAAACTATTCCCGCCACTTCGACGGGCGCAAGCCGGGAGAGCCGCCTTTTAGCTTGCTCGATTATTTTACGCACACCAAAGACGGCAAGCCGGACTTTTTGACTATTATCGACGAGTCGCACGTAACCGTGCCCCAGCTCGGCGCGATGTACGCGGGCGACCGCTCGCGCAAAGAAAATTTGGTCGAGTACGGCTTTCGCCTGCCGTCGGCCGTCGACAACCGTCCGCTTATGTTCGACGAGTTTGAAGAAAGGGTGGGGCAAACTATATATACGTCGGCCACGCCGGGCGCGTACGAAAAAGAGCACAGCGGCAAACAAGTGGTCGAGCAAATTATCCGCCCGACCGGTCTCATCGACCCCGAAATTATCGTGCGGCCGGTGACCGGAGATAAAAAACAAAAAAGTCAGGTGCATGACTTTTTAGAAGAGGCGGCAAAAGTTATTAAAAAAGGGATGCGGGTGATGGTCACGACGCTGACCAAAAAAATGGCCGAAGATTTGAGCGAATATTTAAAAGAGCGCGGCATCAAAGCGGCGTACCTGCACAGCGATGTCGAAACACTCGACCGCATTACAACGCTCACCGACCTGCGCAAGGGTGAGTACGACGTGCTCGTGGGCGTCAACCTTTTGCGCGAAGGTTTGGATTTGCCCGAAGTCGGGCTGGTGGCGATACTCGATGCGGACAAAGAAGGTTTTTTGCGCTCGGAGACGAGCTTGATACAAACTATCGGGCGCGCGGCGCGCAACGTCGACGGCCGTGTCATCTTGTACGCCGACCAAGAAACAGAGTCGATGAAAAAGGCGATTAGCGAGACGTACCGCCGCCGCGCAATCCAGACCGCGTACAACAAAAAGCACGGCATCACCCCGACCAGTATTAAAAAAGCGATTAGAGACATTACGGAAGAGCTCCGGAGCGAGCACTCTAAGGCGATAGTCACCCTGCTCGAGATAGATAAAGACCTGTATAAAAAGAATCCGAAAAAATTCCTGACCCAAAAGCGCCAAGAGATGGCCGAAGCCGTAAAAAACCTGGACTTCGAATCCGCCGCCCTTATCCGCGACGAGCTCTATGCCTTGACAGGAGGGCAAAAAACTAGCAAGTCCGGAAAGGGCAAAAAGTAACACTTTTTAGGCGGGGTTTTTGACAGCCGGTCGCGCCTGTTCGGCAGTATCTAATCCACAGAAACGTGTGTAGGAGAGTATATAGATAGGCGTCTATACTATAGATACTTATCAATATTTAATTTTTTGCTCTTTACATGCCCCGCACACCCGCATCACGCCGCGCTCCTGTCCTGATTACTAAACGTGATGGCAGGGAAGTACCTTTTGACCCTTCTAAAATAGCCTCGGCGCTCCGCAAGGCGTACGAGTCGCTCGGCATGGAGAAGCCCGACATGGTCGCCGTGGTGACCAATACCGTCGTGCGCTCGCTCAACGGCAAAGAACAGCCGACCGTCGAAATAATACAAGACCTGGTAGAGAAAGCTCTGCTCGAGTTGCGCGAATTTGCGGCGGCAAAAGCCTACATTTTGTACCGCGAACAGCATGCGGTAATGCGCCGCATGATGTCGGAGGTCGGAGGCAACTCGCTGGTTGAAAAATATCTCAACAACGCCGACTGGCTGATTAAAGAAAACAGCAACATGGCCTTTTCGTTGCAGGGGCTCAACAACTATGTCGCCTCCGACATCAGCAAGCGCTACTGGCTTGAACATATTTACCCCAAAGAGGTGCGTGAGGCGCACGAAGGGGGAGGTTTCCACATGCACGACCTGCAAACGCTTTCGGTGTACTGCGTAGGTTGGGATTTGATGGACTTGCTGATGCGTGGGTTCGGCGGCGTGTCCGGCAAAATATCAAGCGCTCCGCCGAAACACTTCCGCGCGGCGCTCGGACAAATCGTCAACTTCTTTTACACCTTGCAGGGCGAGGCCGCGGGCGCGCAGGCGTTCTCTAGTCTCGATACGTTGCTGGCGCCGCTCATCCGCTACGACAATCTGACGCATAAGGAGGTCAAGCAGGCTCTGCAGGAATTTGTATTTAACCTCAACGTGCCGACGCGCGTCGGTTTCCAAACGCCGTTCACCAACGTCACGCTCGACGTGCTGGTACCGAACTCGATGAAAAAAATCCCGGTCATCCGCGGCGGCGCCCAACAAAAAGAGTGCTACGGCGACTTTCAGGAAGAGGTCAACCTCTTTAATCGCGCGTTCGTCGAGATTTTGCGCGAGGGCGACGCTTCGGGCCGCGTGTTTACCTTCCCCATACCGACGTACAACATCACCAAAGACTTCGACTGGGACAACCCGGCGCTCGAGCCCTTGTGGGAGGCCGCGGCAAAATACGGCATACCGTACTTCTCTAACTTCATTAACTCCGACATGGACCCGGAAGACGCGCGGAGCATGTGCTGCCGCCTGCGCATCGACAACCGCCACCTGGTCAAACGCGGCGGGGGGCTCTTTGGCGCCCATCCGCTGACCGGCTCTATCGGCGTGGTTACCATCAATATGCCGCGCATCGGGCTTACGGCGCGCAACGAAGACGAGTACTTTACCGCGCTCGGGGGGATGATGGAGACCGCCAAAACGAGCCTCGAAATCAAGCGCAAATTGCTCGAGCGCCTTACCGAGCAAGGCCTCTACCCGTACACAAGGTATTATCTGCAGAGCCTCAAAGAGCAAAACGGCGCCTACTGGATGAACCACTTCTCTACCATCGGGTTGGTGGGGATGAACGAGTCTGTGCAAAACTTTTTGCACTGCTCGATTGCCGACGAAGAGGGCCGGGCGTTTGCTGCGCGCGTGCTGGAGTTTATGCGCAACAAGCTTTCGGACTTTCAGGAAGAGACGGGCAATCTCTACAACCTCGAGGCCACGCCCGCCGAAGGCGTGTGCTACCGGCTTGCCTTGCTCGACCAAAAAAAGTTTCCGCAGGCGCACTTCGCCAACGGCGTCGGTACCGAGGCGGTGCATCCGTTCTACACCAACTCGACGCACCTGCCGGTCAACTACACCGATGACGTCTTTCAGATACTCGACCTGCAGGACAACCTGCAGACCAAGTACACCGGCGGCACGGTTATACACTTCTTTATCGGCGAGCGCATCGCCGACCCGCACGCCGTGCGCGAGCTGGTAAAGATTATCTGCAACAACTACCACCTGCCGTACTTCACTATTACGCCGACCTTCAGTGTGTGTCCGAACCACGGCTATCTGCGCGGCGAACAGCCAACCTGCAACACCTGCAACAGCGTCTGCGAGGTATACTCGCGCATCGTCGGGTACTTGCGTCCGACCGTCCAATGGAACCAGGGCAAGCTCGCCGAGTTCGGTATGCGCGAAACAATTCCGAGTCTTGCCGTCGAACAATACGCCAAGGCGGAGCAACCGGTATGCGTATAGGGGGCCTACAGCCTTCTTCTCTTGTTGATTTTCCGGGTACGGTTGCGGCAATTGTCTTTACGGTCGGGTGCAACTTCCGCTGTCCGTACTGCCACAACCCCGAGCTGGTGCTCGAGACCCCCGAGCGCGAGATTCCCGAGGCCGAGGTGTTTGATTTTCTGCGTTCGCGCGCGGGAGTTTTGCCGGCCGTGGTGGTAACCGGCGGCGAGCCGACACAGCACCTCGACCTGCCGGCGTTCTTTCGCAAGGCTAAAGAGCTCGGATATAAAACAAAGCTCGACACCAACGGCACCAACCCGGGCATGCTGCGCGGGCTGGTCGAAGACAAACTGATAGACTACGTGGCCATGGACATCAAAGCGCCGCTCTTGGAGTACGCGCGCGTTGTTGGTGCGGCGGTAGATACGGCCGCTGTTCGGCAGTCGATAGACTTTTTGCTCTCGGGCGCCGTTGACTACGAGTTTCGCACCCCGGTGGTTAAATCTCAGCTCGCCCCGCAGGACTTAAAGCAAATCGGGAGAGAAA
>JBBUFU010000012.1:0-4356 GCA_038056365.1 Patescibacteria group bacterium | reverse complement strand
GACTGCTCTACCAACTGAGCTACGCGCCCGTCTGGAGACTTTAGCAAATTTTTACTCAAAATGCATCGCACCGGCGCGGGCGGCAAGCGCGCCGGCCAGGAGGGGGTTGTTTTTTAGCTCGCTGTCTTTGGCGATAAGTAGAGTGGCTTCTTGGCGGGCGGCCTCGACCAGCTTCAAATTTTTGAGCGCCTCCATGCCGATGTCGGAGATGCCCCACTGCTTGTTGCCCGACAATTGTCCCGGTCCGCGTTGCAGGAGGTCTTGCTCGGCCAGCTCGAAGCCGCTCTTGGCTGTGCCAAGAGCCTTCAACCTGCTGGCGGTACTCTCACTTCTGCTTTCGGACAGGACAAAGCAGTAGGCCTGATGGTTTGAGCGTACGACGCGGCCGCGCAGTTGGTGCAACTGCGCCAGGCCAAAGCGTTCGGCTCCTTCGATAAATATCATGGTGGCGTTGGGTACATTAACCCCCACTTCTACTACCGAAGTTGCAACGAGGATGTCTATTTCACCGTCTGCAAAATCTCGCATGACGCTCTCTTTACTCGGTTTTCCGCCCATGGCGGACCCGCCATGGGCGGGCATCTTGCTGTGCAAAATTTCTATCGAATAGTCGGGGAAGACATCTTTTTTGAGCCGCTTGGCCTCCTCTTTGACCGACTTGGCCATCAGGGCAAAGGCTTTGTCGGGGTCGGGCTCGTCGATGCGCGGGCAAATAACATACGCCTGCCGCCCCGCGGCCAATTGCTCGTGCATCTGCGCGTAGGCTTTGGTGCGCTCCCCGGGTTTGACCAACTCGGTAATAATCGGTTTGCGGCCCGGCGGCATTTCGTCGAGCAGGGTTAAGTCGAGGTCGCCGTACACCGTGAGCGCGAGCGTGCGCGGGATGGGCGTTGCGGTCATCGAAAGCAGGTGGGGGAGCCGTACCTCTTTGCGTGCCAATTTGCGGCGCTGGTTGGTGCCGAAGCGATGCTGTTCGTCGATGATGACGAGCGCCAAATGTTTAAACGCGACACTTTTTTGGATGAGCGCGTGCGTGCCTATGACAACCGGTATCTCGCCGTTCGCCACCCATTTTAAAAGTTGCGTGCGCGAAATGTCGGTCGCGCGGCCCTTGCCGATTTTGGAAGGAAATTTATAGCACCCCGAGCCGGTGATGAGTCCGATGTTAATGGGAAAGTGTTCGAAGTATTTTATAAACGATTCAAAGTGCTGTTTGGCCAAAATTTCGGTCGGGGCCATGTAGGCTACCTGCAGAGTGCCGAAGTCTTGACCTTCGGGCCGCGTGCGCACCGTGGCAAAGCAGGCGGTGGCCGCAACGGCGGTTTTGCCCGAGCCAACGTCGCCCTCCAAGAGTCGCGACATCGGGTGGCCTGTGCGCATATCACCGAGTATCGCCTCGATTGCTTTCTTTTGCGCGACAGTCGCCTCAAAGGGGAACTCGCGCATAAAGCCCGCAATGTCCTGCCGCGGTGCGTCTATGGAAAAACTTTTTTCGCGCGCTTGCTCCGCGCGCTCTTTGCCGCGCTCGAGCTGTATCATAAACACCTCCTCAAATGCAAAGCGCTTGCGCGCCGCCCCGGCGTCTTTGAGTTTTTGCGGCGCGTGCGCCCACACCAGCGCCGTGCGCAGGGTCGGCAGGTTGTATTTTTTGAGCATCGCGGGCGGGATTGGGTCCTCGGCCTCTATTTTTTGCTCAAGTATTTTTTTAATCGCACTCCTAAACCACAGCGATGTGATACCGCGGCTTTCGGGGTAGACGGCAAAAAAGTCTCCGGGGACAGAACCTTGCCGCAAAAAAGGTCCTCGGGTCGGCTTCGCCTCAACCAGACCATTTTCCGCAACAAGTTTCTGCCCCGCAAACAGTCCCGCTTCGGTTGCGGAGATTTTTTGCAGCTGCGGATTGGCCATGTACAGTTTGCCCTCGCTCCCCGTTATTTTGCCCACCGCGCGCACCAGGGTGCCGTTCTGGTACATCTTGGCGATGTACGGTTGGTTAAACCAGCGCAATTTAATTTTGCCCGAGGAGTCCTGCAAAAAGCCTTCGGTCATGGGTATGCGGGACTTCCACCCTTTTTTCGCCTCTAATTTTTCGAGTGTGCCGGTAAGCGTCGTTTCTTGCCCGCTCGCTACGCCCGCAATCTGCGCCTCCTGCCCGGCCGCATCGTAGCGGGCGGGGAAGTGATACAAAAGGTCGCGCACGGTGCGGATGCCGAGCTTGCGGAGCGCCGTTTTTTGGATGTCGGTGAGCCGAAACTGGTCGGTAATATTGTCCCCAAGGTGCATGGCTTACAGTATATCGGTATACTTCAGACTATGTCTAAAAACGATAATAATAAAAAAGCAATCGCTCTACATAAAAAGCTCAAAGGCAAGATTACTATCAATGCGGCGATGGAGGTTACCAGCCGCGCGGAGCTCTCTCTGGTGTATACGCCGGGTGTGGCGGCGGTCTCATCGCTCTTGCACAAAAACCCCAAGCTTGCGCGCGACTACACGATTAAAGGCAAAACAGTTGCCGTTATTTCAGACGGCTCGGCGGTCTTGGGGCTGGGGAACATCGGCCCGTACGGCGCCTTGCCGGTGATGGAGGGTAAGTGCGCGCTGTTTAAAACCTTTGCGAACGTGGAAGCCTTCCCGATTGTATTGAATACCCAAAACATTGATGAAATAGTAGAGACCGTGTGCGCCATTGCACCGGTGTTCGGCGGCATCAACCTCGAGGACTTTGCCGCGCCCAATTGTTTTGAAATCGAGGAGAGGATAAAAGCGAGGCTCGACATCCCCGTGATGCACGACGACCAGCACGGCACGGCCATTGCGGTTTTGGCGGCGCTTATTAACGCGGCAAAAGTCGTAAAAAAAGATTTAAAAAAATTAAAGATAGTAGTCTCGGGCGCGGGCGCGGCGGGCACTGCCATTTGCAAGTTGCTCGTCAAAGCGGGGGTCAAAGATATTACTATGCTCGATAGTAGGGGAATTGTAGATAAAAGTAGGAAGGAAGCGCATAAAAAAGAGTTGGCCAAGCATACTAACCCCCGAAAAGTAAAAGGCGGCTTGCGCGAAGCGTTGGCGGGGGCCGACGCGCTTATTGGCGTTTCGGGCCCGGGACTTGCAACCGCCGCCGATATTAGACTGATGGCTAAAAAGGCGATTGTGCTTGCGATGGCAAACCCGTCGCCTGAAATTATGCCCGAAGAGGCCAAAAAGGGCGGTGCGATGGTGGTCGGCACCGGCCGCAGCGACTACCCCAACCAAATCAACAACTCGCTCGTGTTCCCCGGAGTCTTTCGCGGAGCGCTCGACAATCGCGTCAAAAAAATCACCGATGAGATGAAGCTGAAGGCGGCAAAAAACCTGGCCGCACTGGTCAAACGCCCGACCGCCGACAAAATAGTACCCGGCCCGTTTGAAAAAGGTGTGGCGGCGGCCGTCGCCAAAGCCATCCGGTAGGTGGACTGCACGGTAATCACAGGCTACTATATCCGTCTATATGAATGGAAGAGAGCGGGAGCTAAGCCATGCGTTTGAGCAGTACAGCGACGAGCTGTTTCGGCATTGCGCCCTGCGCCTGCGCGACCGCGAGCGTGCGGTCGAGTTGACCCAAGAATGCTTTCTGCGCGCGTGGGACTACGTCCACAAGGGCGGAGTCATAGAGCAGATGCGCCCGTTTCTCTACCGGACCTTGCGGCATCTCATCATCGACGAGTACCGCAAGAAAAAGTCTGTCTCGCTCGAAAAGATGGTCGAGGGTACCGACGCGAGCGTCGAAGACCTCCTGCCTCCCGACCAAAGCAATACGCTCGAGGCGGCCGTGCAGCGGTTTGACGGCGTGCGGGTGCTCGAGGCCCTAACGAGACTGCAAGAGCCCTACCGCGAGTCGGTGACCCTGCGCTACGTCGACGGACTTTCTCCGCAGGAGATTGCTAAAATATTGGAGGAGAGCGAAAACGTCGTTTCGGTGCGGGTGCACCGAGGGCTCAAAAAACTGAAAAGCATGCTCGAAAAAGAATCACATGAATAATCTCTATAAAAAACTGAACAGCGAGGCTGACCACATCCGGCTCACCGCCGACGAAAAGCGCGCCATGCGGTTGCGCGTCTTTGGCATGCCGAGCCCGGTACGCATAGCGAGGAGTCCGTATGTATTTTTTGCATCACACCGTTTTATGGCGGCGCTTGCCGCGTTTGTCTTGGTCGTGTTTGCCGGCGGCTCGACTGCCGCCTATGCGGCGCAAGGAGCGCTCCCGGGCGAACCTCTGTATGCGCTTAAAACCAACGTGCTCGAACCTGTGGCGGTAGCACTCGCCTCGACGCCCGCCAAAAAGGCCGCCGTGCACGTGGCGCTCGCGCAAAAAC
>JBBUFU010000011.1:0-6529 GCA_038056365.1 Patescibacteria group bacterium | reverse complement strand
ACTACCAAAAGCCCCAGGCCGTTTTCGCGCTTGAGACGGCGGGCCACCGCGCGCATTTTAAGGATGCCGTTGCCCGGTTGGTCGTCAATAAATATGGGGGCCGCCCCCAAACGGTCGTAGGCGTCGCGGATGCGGCCAAAGTCGTCCGAGCCTTCTTTAATCCGGCCCACGCGCCAGTCCCACGCGTTGACGCGCGCCTCGGCGGCTATCATGCGGTCGACCAGCTGTTGGGACGACATTTCAAGGCTAAAGATGCCGACCGTGGTGCCGTGCTTGATTGCCGTTTGCCGCGCGATGTCGAGCGCCAACGACGTCTTGCCCATCGAGGGGCGCGCCGCGAGGATAATAAGGTCGCTCTTTTGAAGTCCGGCCAGCAGGTTGTCAAGGTCGGTAAAGCCGGTGCGCACGCCGCGCATCTCGCCTTGGTTTTCCTGCAGGTGGGCATAATGCTCCCATGCTTTGCCCAACGACTCGCGCAAAGAAACAAACTTGGTCAGGGTCGGCATGTCGGTGACCTCGTAGATTTTTTTCTCGGCCTTGTCGAGCGTCTCGTCCAGCTCGCCGCTCTCGTCAAAACCGAGCTCGGCCACATACTCGCCGGCGTCGATGAGCGAACGGAGCATGAACTTTTTTTGCACGGCGCTCGCGTAGTGGCGGGCGTTCGAAGCCGCCGGTACCTCGGCCGCCAGTTCGGCCAGGTAGGCCACGCCGCCCACCTGCTCGAGTTGCCCGAGGTCGCTGAGCCGTGCGCGGACGCTCTCGACGTCGATAGGCTCGGCTTTGCCGTAGAGCTGGAGCATCGCGCGGTAAATCATGCGGTGCTTTTCGCTATAAAAGGCGTCGTCCGACAAAAGGTCGACGCTCTCTATCATGCCGTCACTGCGTATCATCAAAGCGCCAAGCAGAGCCTTCTCCGACTCCAAACTTTGCGGCGGCAAGCGCAGACCGTCACGTTTTCGTGCCATGCACTAAGAGTACCCTTCTTTAGCCAAGCGGCAAACTGGGCGTACGTGGTGGACAAACAGGGGATAATCAGCCCTTTTTGGTTATGTAGGGGCCTTCGGGGGTGTCTTTGAGGGTGTAGCCGGCGGACTCTATTTCCCCCCGGATTTCGTCGGCTTTTTGAAAGTCTTTCTTTTGGCGCGCGGCCTCACGGGTGTCGAGTAGTGCGCGGACCCCCTCGGACAGCTCGTCGCGGGCCACCTGCAGTTTCTGCGCAGGTTTAACCTGCGCGAGGCCAAGCCCAAGGATTTTGTCCGCCTCGGCAAGGGTAGCTTTGTTGAGATTTTTTATATTCTCCCACACCAACGCCAGCGCCTGTGGGGTGTTGAGGTCGTTCGCCACGGCTCCGTAGAAGAGTTGTAAAAACTTTTCATCGGGTTCGCCGTCGGGCGCCTCGTTGTGCACTTTGGCCAAACGCACCAATGCGGCGTTGGCGCCCTCGAGCGCCTCCCAGGTAAAGTTCATCGGTTGCAAATAGTGGCCGGTTAAGTACCAATAGCGCAGGGCGCGCGCAAACATCCCGCGGTCGGTGAGGCTAGAAAGAAGTATCGCGTTGCCTTGTGATTTACCGACCCGGCGGTTTTCTACCGTAATAAACTCCCCGTGCATCCAATAGCGGACAAATTTTTTGCCGGTCACCGCCTCGGCCTGGGCGATTTCATTGTTGTGATGAATAGAAACGTGGTCGATGCCGCCGGTGTGGATGTCTATTTGCTTGCCTAACAGTTTAAATATCATGGCTGTGCACTCGATATGCCAGCCCGGGAAGCCTAAGTCCCACGGCGACTGCCAACCGAGTTTGCTATCCGACTTCCACAACACAAAGTCGCTTGGGTTTCGCTTTTCTTTGTTTTGCTCGAGCCGCGCACCCTCTTTTTGGGCTGCGATATCGCGGTGTCCGAGTTTGCCGTAGTTGGGGAAACGCGACGTGTCAAAATATACCCCGTCGCTGAGGCGGTACGCGTACCCTTTTTGCTCGAGGGTTTTGATGAGAGCGATCTGCTCTTCTATATACGCGCTCGCACGGGGAAATTCTACACGCGCCGTATCAACCCCTACGAGCTCGATATCGTGCAAAAATGCCTTGGTGTAGCGCTCGGCCAATATCCGCATGTTTTCCATGGTTGGGTCGAGCCCTTCGCGCTGGAGGCCCTTGGTCATTTTGTCGTCGCCTTCGTCGGCGTCGGACACCAGGTGGCCGAAGTCGGTGATATTGATAACCTGTTTGACGGTATATCCCCAGGCGTCGAGCGTGCGACGTATGGTGTCGGCGAAGACATACGAACGCAGGTTGCCTATATGCACATAGTCATAGACCGTCGGCCCGCAGTTGTACATTTTTATCTCTTTGCCGAGCGGCACAAACTCCTCCAGCCGGCCCGACAGCGTGTTGTGGAGCCGCAGAGCCGGCAGACCCTTTTTAGACTTAGATTTGAAGAGAGAGAAAATCACAGGTTACAGCCACTTTTTGTGCTTAAAGAAGGCAAGGAAGCACACAGCGGAGGTTAAGAGTATACCCACGATTATCCAAAAATCATATTGTGTGCCCAAAATAGGATTAGCCCGCGCATCAATGGCAAATAGAGATGTTAAAAGTGCAAGTGGAAAGGTCATGAACGCCATGATGGTCAAATTTTTCATGGTGTCATTTTGCTTGAGCGAGAGAAGCGAGTTGTTGGTCTCGCGCAGTTCGTCGAGCCACTCGCGCAGGTGCTCGAGCGTGTTGTGCAGGCGTTCGTACTCGCCGTAGAGCGAGCGCACATGGTACCCAAAGCCCTGCCCGAACAGACGCTCGCCTTGGGGCTCGAGAGACTGGAGCATGGTGCGGTGCGGCTCGAGCGCCCGGCGAAAGTCGTGTATCATGCGGCCGACCGCGCTGATTTGCGCCACCATTTCGCGTTCGCGCCCGGCAAAAATGCGGTCTTCAATTTCGTCGAGCCTTCCGTGGAGGCCGTCGCACTCGGCGCCGAGCGAGCGGTACAGGGCCCGCGCCATCGAGATAAAAAGGTGGCCGCCGTGCGTCGTGGCGCCCCGGCCCAGCACGGTCGAGACCTCGAAGGCTTTGGCAAAGTGGTGCAAGGGGTCGATGTTTTCGTACCGTGCGGTAATAAGGTGCCGCTTGCCGATAAGAAAGTCTACCTCGACCTCCGGGCGCGAGTGGACGGCGCGCAGAGCGGGGAAGTGGAGTACCAGGTAGAGGTTGTCGCCGTGCCGCTCGACCTTGGATTTGGGGGAGGGAGAGACCAGCTCTTCGGCCACCAAAGGGTCGAGGTCAAACTCCTTCATGATTGCGCGCACCTCCGCCGGAGTCGGGGCCACCAGATCTACCCACGTCAAATCGTGTTGCGCATAGCGCGTCAGCATACTCTTTAGTATACTGTATCTATGAACAGGTCTAGGTGGACAGCCGCAGGAGTGCTTGCCGCGCTCGCAATAGCGTTTAGCGTCGGATTGTATACCGGCGTTTCAGAGATCAACGACAAGCGCGCCGCGGCACAAACTACCCTTACGGCCCCGCCGGCGGTCAACCTGACGCAATTTTGGAGCGCGTGGAATGCGCTCCAAGACAACTTTGTGCAGGTACACGCCTCGACCTCTCTGCCGACCGACGAAGAAAAGCTTTACGGCGCGATAGCCGGGCTTGCCGCGAGCTACGGCGACCCGTACACGGTCTTCTTGCCGCCCAGCGACGCGCAGGTGTTTAACGACGACATCAGCGGCTCTTTCGGCGGGGTGGGCATGGACATGGGCCAAAAAGACGGCAACATAGTGGTCGTCGCGCCGCTCAAGGGCTCGCCCGCCGAGGCGGCCGGCGTCCGGAGCGGCGACATCGTGGTCGCCGTCGACGCCACCTCGACCGCAGGTATGGCGGTAGACCAGGCGGTCAAGATTATCCGCGGCCCCAAGGGCACGCCGGTGACGCTGACCTTACAGCGCGAGGGCGTGCGGGACCTGCTCAAAATAAAAATAGTGCGCGACACTATCAACATACCGGTCATCAACGCGTATGCGCGCGGCGACGGCGTGTTTGTCATCGAGCTGTACAGCTTTTCTCAAAACTCGGCCGAACTCTTTCGCAACGCCCTGCGGCAGTTCTTTATCTCGGGCCAGACAAAAATGATTCTCGACCTGCGCGGTGACCCGGGCGGCTACCTCGACGCGGCGGTCAACATGGCGAGCTACTTCCTGCCGGTCGGCGACACCGTGGTGACCGAGGACTTTATGGGCAAGACCGCCAATGTCGTGCACCGCTCGACCGGTTATAACGTCTTTGTCAACAAAAAACTCAGCATGGCTATTTTGGTCGACCAAGGCTCGGCGTCGGCCTCGGAGATTTTGGCCGGCGCGCTCCAACAGCACGGCGTCGCCAAGCTTGTCGGCACGCGCACCTTCGGCAAGGGCTCGGTACAGCAGTTGGTAGACCTCGGCGGGGGCGCCGAGCTCAAGGTCACGGTGGCGCGCTGGTTGACCCCCGACGGCACGTCAATCAGCGACGGCGGGCTGACTCCCGACATCCGGGCGACCACCACCGCGGCCCAAGTTGCCGCCGGCAAAGACCCGCAAAAAGACGCCGCAATTGCGTGGTTGGCCACGCAATAAGTTCCAAGTATCAAGTTTCAAATATCAAACTTTACATTTTGATACTTGTCTACTTGTTTGTTATTTGTCACTTGTGATTTGATACTTATAAAATTATGAAAATTATTTTATTAAAGGATGTGCGCGGGGTCGGACACCATGGCGAGGTTAAGAACGTGGCCGACGGCTACGCCAGTAACTTTTTGTTCCGTCAAAAGCTGGCCGAACCCGCGACCGATGAAAAAATGGCGCAGGTAGAGCAGGCCAAAGCGGCTCACGAAGCGCAGTTGCAAAAAGAGGCGGAGCAACTCGACAACAAAATCGCGGCCCTGCGCGGCAAGCGCGTGGTCATTGCCGCGCGCGCGACCGAGAAAGGGGGGCTTTTTAAATCAATAACGGCTACCGACATCGTCAAAGCAATCCGCGCCGAACACAGTCTCGAAATCCCGGAAGAAAATATTTATCTGCCCGAGCATATTAAAACAGTGGGGGAGCACCCGGTTCTGCTAAAAAGCAAAAACCAAAAAGCAGAGCTTGTTGTTGCGATTACCGCGCAATAACGTCGACCTTGTTGCGCTTGACGGTGTGACCGTCGAAGTTGGTCTTGCGTACCAGGCGGAAAGAAACTACCCCCTCTTTGACTGCGTAAATGGTGTGGTCTTTGCCGAGCTTAACGTTGGCCCCCGGCATCATTTTGGTGCCCCGCTGGCGCACGATAATATCGCCCGGCTTGGCTACCTGGCCGGCAAAGTGCTTTACGGCAAGGTATTTAGCGTTAGAGGCGTTTAGGTTTTTCGCTGTTCCGCCAGCTTTCTTTGATGCCATATACTTGTTTTATTGTTCTTGGTATTGTGTTAGGGATGATACCAAAAGAGTGGTTTACTGGCAAGCACTGGGAGCCCCTGGTGGTACCGGCTATTGTTATACTGGTAGGCCTGTCGGCTTTTGCCCTGGGGCGCTTGTCGGTGGTGGCGGGGCAGGGGCCCCTGCAAGTGGTGGCCGGAGAAAATCTATGAAAAAGAAAATCAAACGCGCTTTTATACTGACCCTGGCCGCGTTTTTCCTCCTGCTCGGCCTGGCGGGGCTGGTCCTGCCTATCCTGCAGGGGTGGCTGTTTTTGGCGATAAGCGCGCTACTTTTTTCGATGTACTCGCCGCGCTTGCGCGCCTACGTCGACTCCCACACGGTTAAGTACCCCAAGCTCCACGCCCTGGGCGGCAAGGCAAACGACTGGGTGATAAAAATATTCGGCGCACCCGAGGAGTAACCGCGCTATACTCAACTCCATGATAGCGGTAGACGTAGAGGCAAGCGGCATAGGGGCGGACACACACTCTATTGTGAGCGTGGGGGCGATTGATTTGGACAACCCTACCCGCCAACTGTACGAAGAGTGCCGGGTGTGGGAGGGCGCGCGCATCAACGACGAAGCAATGGCTGTAAACGGCTTTACTCGCGAGCAGATTACCGACCCAAACAAGCAATCCGAGGCCGACCTGGTGCACAAATTTGCCGCATGGGCCGAGCCGGTTGCCGACCGCACCTTGGCGGGCCAAAGCATATCGTTTGACCGCGACCTGTTGCAGGCCGCCGCCGCGCGCGCCGGCCACACCGAGTGGCCGTTTGCCCACCGCACCATCGACACGCACAGCTTGTGCTGGATGCATATGGTCAAGAGGGGACTCACTCCCCCCATCGACCCCGAGCACAAACGCTCGGCGCTTAATCTCGATGCGATACTCCTCTACTGCGGCATCCCCGAGGAGCCCAAGCCCCACAACGCATTAACGGGGGCGACCTGCCACGCCGAGGTAATCTCGCGCCTGTTGTGGGACAAAAAACTCCTCCCCGAGTTCGAGCAGTACGCCATCCCTTGGTTGAACTAAATCTTTGTCGGGCCGCCGGGAATTGAACCCGGTCTACATGCACCCCATGCATGTGTACTGCC
>JBBUFU010000010.1:0-6329 GCA_038056365.1 Patescibacteria group bacterium | reverse complement strand
GACCTCGTGGATGTCGAGGGGCTTGAGGTTGGGGAACTCCTCCTGGCGCTTGCGTATCATGACCGCAGTCAGGCCGCGGGTGTATACCGGCGGGTAGCCGATGCGGTCGATAAGGTAGGGGATGCCGCCGATGTGGTCGAGGTGGCCGTGGGTGATGAATAGTCCGCGGATTTTCTCGCGCCGCTCCTCGAGATATTTGGTGTTGGGCAAAATATAGTCTACGCCGGGCGTCTCGTCCTCGCGGAATTGGAATCCGCAGTCGACGACGATAATATCGTCGCCAAACTCGACCATGGTCATGTTGCGGCCGATCTCTTCGACACCGCCAAGCGGGATGATGCGGATATTGCCGGGCTCGAGCGGGGGGATAGGCTTTTCGTCGCCGTTGAGCATCGCGGTGTGCTCGAGTATCTCGCGCACGGGGTGCGGTTGGTGCGGGCGCGGGCCCTCGCGGCGCAGGCGTCCGCGGCCGCGAAAGCCCTGCTTTGTACCCCCGCGTTTGTCGTGAGGGTGTCTAAATGGTTTTTTTGGTTCGGGCATAGTTATTTAAATACAATCTTTTTTATTTGTCTTTGCCGGAGGCAAAGACGGGCCACACGTAGTCGGTCTCACGATGCCACCCTGCAACGCTGAGGAACCGGTCGCTGGGAGTCTCGATGAAGCCAAGACTCGCCCCCGCTATATCGTTAGGGATACTATACACGAAATCGGGCGCATAGAGAAATACGGCCGGGAGGTCCTTTTGTACCTGCGTTGAAAAGACGTCGAGCAGTGCTTGGCGGGTTTTGGGGTCGGTGGTGGTGCGCAAGGATTCGAGCGCCTTGTCCGCCGTAGCGTTGGCGTAAGCGGCAATATTAAGGCCGGGGTCGTTGCGCTGGCTCGAATGCCAAAACGCAAAGAGGTCGAGCTCGCGGCCCACCACCTCGCCAAAAAGGAGCGCGTCATAGGCGCGACGTCGGATGACGTTTTGGGACAGGTCGCTCTGGTCGAACACCTGTACCTCTACTTGCGCGCCCATCTGCTCCCACGCGGTTTTGAGGTACTGCGCCGAGGCGCGCAACTCGGGTACGTTAGCGGTTGCAAGCGTAAATCGCAAAGGCATGCTTTTTTGATTTTTGCCGGTACCGGTTGTTTTGACGAGGACGCCTTCAACGAGCTTCCACCCCTTGCTAAGGAGCGCTTGCTGAGCACTTTCTACGAGCGTTGTCGAGGCCAGTGAGTCTGACTTACTCGGTAAGTCAGACTCACTGGCCGGTGCGTTCGAAAGGGCGGGAGGTACGGGGCCCTCGAGCGGCACGCCGTAGCCGCCGAGTATCTGCTGTACCAAATCGGTACGATTTATCGAGCTGTTGAGTGCCGCACGGACTTCGGGGAGCCGGAGCACCTCAGACTGGTTTTGATTAAAGAAGACGCCGAAGACGCGGTTGAGCGGCGCGGTGACAACGTTGACGCCAAGCTTATCAAGGTTGGCCGGCGAGAGACCGCTTGCGGACTCGACGTCGCCCTGCGAGAGCGCCTCCTCGAGCGCCGTCTCGCTTTGATAAAATTTAAAAGTCACGTTGGTAAGGTACGGCTCGCCGAGCATATAGCGGTTAAACGCGCGCAGGCGGTACGAGGAGGGGATGCCCGAGGCGGTGCGCGATATAGAGGATACCTGGTAGGGCCCCGAGCCCACCGGCGAGGTGTTGAGCTCGCTAAAGGGAAACTCGTCGTTGGGGACATCTTGCCACAGCTGTTTAGGCACGATGCCAAGGGTCAGGTTTTCGATGAACGGCGAGTAGGCGCTCCGGAGCACAAAGGTGACAGTGTGCGAGTCGAGCTCGCGCACGGTGACGCCCTGCCAGTTTGCCAGAGCCGGGCTTTTGAGTGCCGGGTCCTGGATTTTTTGCACGGTGTAGACGACGTCTTCGGCGGTTACCGATGAGCCGTCCTGAAAGGTTGCGTTGGGGCGGATGACAAAGGTGTAAGTCTTGCCATCCGGCGAAACGACATAACTTTCTGCCAGGTCGGGGACGTAGGAGCCGTCGGGCAGGGCGTGCAAGAGCCCGCTATACACCAGGGCCGTAAGGTCGCGGTCGGCATCGGAGACGGCGAGGATGGGGTTGATAAAACGGGGGCTCCCGATGATGCCTTCGGTAAGCGAGCCGCCGCGCGCGGGGGTGGCCACGACGAGGGTGCGATTCATCAGGTACAGGAGTCCTATCGACGAAACGACGCACACTCCGGCAAAAAACATAAACAGCGCCCGCCCCGTGTAGGAGAGCGAACTCAGCGTACTTTCCGCCCGCACAACGGCGGGCAGATGCACGCGTTGCGTGGCCTTTTGCCAAAACGTAGACATGGTTTTGTTATTTACTTAAGAATGAGAGCGAGAAACGCACTAAGCGCCAAGAGTACGCCGAGCACGATGCAGGCGTAAAAGAGCACTTTTTCCGAGCCGCGGCGGGTATGGTACCCCGCAGAGAAGTTATCGCCGCCAAAGGCGCCGCCCAAGGCCGCGCCCGTCTGCTGGAGCAGGATACACGCGATAAGTACGACCGACAACACTAACTGTATGTAGGGGAGAACCCCCGCTATTGCCATTGCTAAAAGCCTAGCATGGGCACAATCTTGACGCAACCGCGCATTTTAACTAGTATTTAGGCCTTATGAAGAGTAAATCTAATAAAAAGGCAAAGCGGCCGACTGCAAAAAAGGCCGTAAAGAAGGCTGGTCAGAAAAGCGGGGTACAGCCGCTCGGCGACCGGGTTTTGATAAGGCCGCAGGCACCCGAAACGATGACTTCTTTCGGGATACTTATCCCCGAGTCGAGCAAAGAGAAACCCGAGACAGGCATCGTCACCGCGGTCGGCCCCGGCCGCCGCAACGAGAGGGGCGAGCGCGTCGGCATGGACGTCAAAGTCGGCGACCGCGTGTATTTTAAAAAGCCGTGGGACGAACCTATTAAGATAGGCGGCGTTGAGTACTACGTCGTGCAAGAGTCGGACATTACCCTTATCCAGAAATAGCTATGGCAAAACAAATCCTTTTTAACGAACGCGCCCGGAGGGCGCTCAAAAGCGGCATCGACAAGGCCGCCAACACGGTCAAGGTCACCTTGGGCCCCCGCGGGCGCAATGTCGCGCTCGACAAAGGCTACGGCGGCCCGACCATCACCAACGACGGCGTCTCGATTGCCAAAGAAATTTCTTTTAAAGACAAGTTTGAGAACATGGGCGCCG
The DNA here is from genome assembly GCA_038056365.1 of Patescibacteria group bacterium. Classification (GTDB taxonomy): domain Bacteria; phylum Patescibacteriota; class Minisyncoccia; order Phycocordibacterales; family SBAW01; genus GWA1-54-10. The sequence goes on along the minus strand of JBBUFU010000010.1, from coordinate 3,108 downwards.
AAATTGTTAAGGAGGTCGCCTCGAAGACCAACGACATCGCCGGCGACGGCACCACCACCTCGGTCGTGCTTCTGCAGGCCATTGTCGAGGAGGGGATGAAGCACACCGAAATGGGGCTCAGTGCCATGGGCGTGCGCCACGGCATCGAGCGCGCGGCGGCCGAGGCGGTTGCCGCGCTGAAGTCGCTTGCAAAAAAAATCCAAAATGACGAAGAGATACGCCAGATAGCGACCATCTCGTCCGAGTCGGAGGAAATCGGCAAAATAATCGCCGACACTATCGCCGAGGTGGGCAAAGACGGCGTGGTCACCGTTGAGGAGTCGCAGAGCTTGGGTATTGAAAAGGAGGTAGTTGAGGGTATCGAGTTTGACCGCGGCTATGTGAGCGCCTACATGGTTACCGACACTACCCGCATGGAGGCGAGCTACAAAGACCCATTAATTTTGGTGACCGACAAAAAAGTATCGAGCGTGCAGGAAGTTTTGCCGCTTTTGCAAAAGGTCGCCGAGTCGGGCAAAAAAGACCTGGTGATTGTGGCCGAAGACATTGACGGCGAGGCGCTCACCACCTTTGTACTCAACAAACTGCGCGGCACCTTTAACGTACTGGCGGTTAAGGCACCGGGCTACGGCGACCGCAAAAAAGAAATGTTGCAGGACATCGCGGTTATGACCGGCGGGGAAGTTATTTCGGAAGAAAAAGGGATTAAATTTGAAGACGCGACGCTTGCGATGCTCGGCCGCGCAAGCAAAGTGATTGCCACCAAAGACAAGACGGTTATCGTCGGCGGCAAGGGCGGCAAGAAGGACATCGAGGCCCGCGTGGCGGCTATACGCGTGCAGATTAAAGAGACGACCAGCAAGTTTGACAAAGAAAAATTTGAGGAGCGCCTAGCCAAGCTTGCCGGTGGTGTGGCGGTTATCCGCGTGGGCGCCGCAACCGAGACCGAGATGAAGTATTTGAAGTTGAAAATCGAGGATGCGGTCAACGCGACCAAGGCCGCCATCGAGGAGGGCATTGTCGCCGGCGGAGGCACCGCGCTGGTTAAGGCGGCGCAAAAAGTTGCAGAGAGCTTTGCCAAACAAAAAGACAAACTGAGCGCCGCTGAGCGCGTAGGCTACGAGGTGGTGCTGAAGGCGTTGGAGTTGCCTCTGCGGCAAATCGCCTACAATGCGGGTGTTGACGCGGGCGTTGTGGTGGACAAGGTCAAAAATGCCAAAGGCAATGCGGGGTATGACGCGGTCAAAGACGAGGTGGTGATGGACATGCTCGCGAGCGGCATCGTGGACCCGGTCAAGGTGACTCGCACGGGGCTTGAGCGCGCGGCCTCGGCCGCCGCCATGCTCTTGACCACCGAAGCGGCCGTGGCCGACGAGCCTAAAGACGAAAAAGAGGGCCCCATACCGGGAGGCATGGGTGATATGGACTACTAGGGCAGGGGTGATAGAATAGCGGCATGATAACAGGCTGGATACTTATCGGCATCGTAGCGCTCGTTCTGGTCTGGGCGATTGCGGTGTACAACCGTTTTGTGCGGTTTGTCCTGCGCACCAAAGAGGCGTGGGCCGACATCGACGTACAACTTAAGCGCCGCTACGACCTTATTCCGAATCTTGTCGAGTCGGTCAAAGGCTACGCGAGCCATGAAAAGGGTGTGTTCGAAAGCGTGACCAAAGCCCGCGCGGCCGCGATGGACGCCGGTGGTGTTGAGGAGAAAGGCAAGGCGGAGAATATGCTGAGCAAAACGCTGAAGTCGCTGTTTGCCATTGCCGAGGCGTATCCGGACCTCAAGGCAAACCAAAACTTTTTGGAGCTCCAACGCCAGCTTGAGGATACCGAAAACAAAATCCAGGCCGCGCGCCGCTTCTACAACGGCAACGTGCGCGATCTCAACACAAGCCTGCAAACATTCCCCGGCAACGTCATCGCCGAGTTCTTTCGCTTTGAGCCAAGGGAGTTTTTTGAGTTGGGCGCTGAGGATTCTGCCGCACGGCAACCCGTGCAGGTAAAATTCTAATGGCAACGCTCTATACTCATCAGGAAGAAAACGTAGCGAAGACCTGGGTCATCATGGGCGTCTTTTTGTGCGTCGTCATCGCGCTCGGGTGGGCTATCTCGTGGTACTTCAACAACCCGGGCATTTTGGTCTTTGCGGTCGCGTTTGCTCTCGTGATGAATATTTGGAGCTACTGGAACAGCGACAAGATAGTGATTGCGCTTTCGGGCGCCAAACCCGCCGACCCTGTCCAACATGTCGAACTGCACCGAATAGTCGAAAACTTGGCGATTACGGCGGGCCTGCCGAAGCCGAAGGTGTATATCATCGACGACCCGGCGCCGAACGCATTTGCCACCGGCCGCGACAAAGACCACGCGGCGGTCGCGGTGACCACGGGCCTGCTTGGCATGATGGAGCGCGCCGAACTTGAGGGTGTGTTGGCACACGAACTTAGCCATATCGGCAACCGCGACATGTTAGTGTCGACCATTGCGGTGGTGCTGGTAGGGTTTGTCACGCTTGCCTCTGACTTTTTTTTGCGCTCAACACTGTTTGGCCACGGAGGCGGCAACAGGGGCGAGAAGGGCAACCCTGTGTTGATGATAGTGGCGGTGGCGCTTATTGTGCTCGCCCCGATTATTGCGATGCTCCTGCAGTTGGCCATCTCGCGCAAGCGCGAATTTTTGGCCGACGCATCGGGGGCACTCCTTACCCGCTACCCCGAAGGTTTGGCAAATGCTCTGCGCAAAATAGGAGCCTATCCTCAACCCATGCGGCGCGCCAACAATGCGACCGCGCACCTCTACATAAGCAACCCCTTCGGCCCCAAGGCCGCCGCAAGCGCCCTGTCGCGCCTGTTCATGACCCACCCGCCGGTCGAGGCCCGCATTAAGGCTCTTTTGGAGCCATAAGCGGCACAGCTTGACATTTGTACTTTAATATGATAGAATTGAAGTAGTTGAAGGGTTCCCAATCGGGGCTCAAAAGCCGGAGGCTTACATGCGAACAGTAATCGTCGTGACTCTCGGTCGTAGCGGCCGCGTTGCTTCCAACGAGACGTTGAGCCAGCGTCAGCGTCGCCTCGCAGAAGAGGCCGACGTTAACGGCGA
>JBBUFU010000009.1:0-1800 GCA_038056365.1 Patescibacteria group bacterium | reverse complement strand
CTCGCCTCGACGCCCGCCAAAAAGGCCGCCGTGCACGTGGCGCTCGCGCAAAAACGCGTCGAAGAGGCCGAGACGCTCGCACAGCGGGGCACGCTTACCGCAAGCACGAGCGCCGCGCTGGTGGCAAATTTTGAAAGCAATGCGCAAAGCGCCGACGATATCGCAACTGAGATAGAGGCGAGCGACCCGGCCGTCGCCGTGCAGATAAAGACAGAGCTCAGCGCCTCTTCGGAGGTTGGCGGTGCGGTGTTGGCGGCGCTCGGCAAAAAGCGGGGCAACCGCGAGGATACCAAAGAGCACGCCGGCGCCCTTGCAATCCGCGTAGCGGCCCGCGCACAGAGTGAAAAGGCTTTAAGTTTTGCATCGGGGCGCGGCGACGGCGCCGCGGCGCCCAAGACCGCCGTGCGCGCCGCCGCCATGACAACGCTCAGGGCTACCGCAACGGCGGAGCCGGAGACAACGGTTAATGTTGCGCAAGAAAGCATGGCCGCGCGGCTCGAGGAAAAAGCACAGGAGGCGTTGGACGCCGCGCGCAAGCAGTATGCGGTCGCCTCCTCGACGCTCGGCACCACGACCGTGGAGGTCGAGGCGACGCTCGCGGACATTGAGTCGCTCATGAGCGACGGCGCGCGGGCGCTCGGGAGTTTGCGGTATGACGCGGCAATCAAAGACTTTACCCAGGCGCTCGGCCGCGCCCTGCGTTTGCGCGGCTTGCTTAAGGCACAGCAAAGTTTTAACGAGCACACGATTGTGCCGCTCTTAAAGTTTAGGGAACAAGATTGACCGGCACCCCGGCGGCAAAGGCGGTAATATTTTCTGCCGTGGTGTTGATGATGCGCTCGAGCGCCTCGCGCGTGTCAAAGGCCACGTGCGGGGTGACCAAAACGCGCGGGTGGCTCATGAGGTAATGGTTTTCGAGCATAACCTCAAGCTCCTCTTGCTTTGGGTGGCCGTTTGCCAGCAAATGCATTTCGTCGGCCATGTCGCCCTCCTCTTCGAGTACGTCGAGTCCCGCGCCGGCGAGCGTGCCGTCCCTCAGCGCCTGCACCAGCGCGGCGGTCTCGACGACCGCGCCGCGGGAGGTGTTGATAAGGTAGGCGCCTTTTTTAATTTTTGAAATATTTTCTTTGTTGATGAGGTGGTGCGTCTCTTTAAAGTAGGGGACATGGAGCGAGATGACGTCGGACTGCGCGAGTAGCTCCGGTAATAGGGCGTAGGTAAAGCCCAACTCTGCCGCCATTTTTTCGTCGCGATGAGCGTCTGACACAAGCACCTGCATATCAAATCCTTTGGCCATACGCACGAGGTGCTGGCCTATTTTGCCGCACCCGACGACGCCAATGGTCTTGCCCGCCAAGTCAAAGCCAGTGAGCCCCGCTTGCGAAAACGAGCCGCCCTTGACCCGCGCCGCGGCCTCGCACACGCGGCGCGACAGCGCGAGCAGGAGCGCAAAGGCAAACTCGGCCACCGTGTTGACGCCGTAGGACGGCACGCTGGCGACGGCGATGCCCCGCCGCTTTGCTTCGGCAAGGTCGATATGGTCAAAGCCGGTCGAGCGCGTTGCGATGAGTTTAAGCGCCGGGTACTTGGCCATCAGGGCGGCGTCCACGGGATGATTTACGAATACCGACAGCACTTCGGCCCTCGGGTCGTCCGCCGCTACCCACTCCGTATTTTGGAGTGTTGATTTAATATACTCCTCCTCCCACGCCTCTTTGGCAAAATAAAGTACTTTCATGTTTCTTTATTATGCATTAACTTTTGACTCGACGGCGCGCACTTCCTTGTTCTGCATTTTAC
>JBBUFU010000008.1:0-19141 GCA_038056365.1 Patescibacteria group bacterium | reverse complement strand
TCGGGCCGCCGGGAATTGAACCCGGTCTACATGCACCCCATGCATGTGTACTGCCGGTATACTACGGCCCGTTTTTTTATTTTCCGCGCTACTTTACTAAGATACCCTATTTTGGTACCGTGGCGCTAGCTAGGTCTTACTAAGTTTGGGAGGTTAACGATGACCAAAGTCACCGCACTATTAGCGAGCGTTGCCGACCTGCTCGACGAAGAAGGTATCGCACAGAAGGAACTCGATCGGGTGCAGGACTTGGTCCAGCAAGAGACGGGCCGGCTAAGGGCCGAACTTGCGGCCGGCGGCACGACCAATGACCCCTTGCACGACCTGGTCCTCAAGGCCGGTTACGGCGTCAACGACCCGTCGTTGACGTTCTATCGCGGCTTGCAGACGCGACTCAAGGGCAGGAATGGCCAGTTCGTGATGGTTCGCTATCCTGCCGAAGTGCGCGAGCGCTGTGGCGGCACCTTGGATGAAAGCGACATGCGTCACGAAGAACACTTCCGCCTCGGCATCTTGGCCGGCGAGGAGCTGCGGCTCGGCAACAGTATCGCCGGGACGCCGCTCATTACGCTCCCCGTCGATCGCTACATGCATGGCGCGTGGCCGGGCTCTCACTCCCTCGTCGTAACTTTTAAGGACGAAGCTCCCCAGACACCTTTCAGGGGCGACTTCCTGGAGTTGCGCAGCGAGGGCGACCCGGCGAGACTTCTCGAGTATCTGCAGAACGAGCATCTCGTCCCCAACCTTGTTGTCGGCGACGAAGCGTTCCGTGCGGAGCTCAAGGGGGTCGACTGCGAGAGCTTTCTCTTCGAGGCGGCCGACGCCCTCGGCCGGCTCCTCCTCCAACCTTCTTCGGCCGCAGGCTAACACGACCCCTCCCGCAAAAACGGGAGGCTTTTTATTTTGTTACTATGAGTTTATGTACAACCCTGTTAAGCCGTATAAGCACGAGATACTAAAATCGATAGAGCGTACGTGGCGCACTCCTTATGTCGAGGTTGCGCGCGGCGTCTATCCGCTGATAAAGAAAAAAGCCACTTATGCCAAATACGCCGAGGTCGACCACACCGACGGCATCGGTACCAAAGGTTTTTATCACTGGAAGGCGGGGACCTTTCGTGCGGCGGTGCTCGACGCCTTGGCGATGAACCTCAATGACCTGGCGCTGGTGCGGGCCGTACCGTACAAAATGTCCAACCATATTACGGTCCCGGCCGAAGATGTGCGGGTATTTAAAATAATTCAGGCCATGGTCGAGGAGTGCAAAAAGCGGCGTATCGCCATGGTGGGCGGTGAAAACTCTTTTCATAACACAAGCGACGGGCTCGACATAAGTATGACAGTTTCGGGCTTCGTCAAAAAGCCGCAACCAAACCTGTGCAAAGCCGGCGACGTACTCATCGGGCTTAAAAGCTCGGGTCTGCACTCCAACGGCATCACCACGGTACGCAAAGTATTTAAAAACCAACTACGGCCCGAGTTTACCGTGCCGACCAAAATTTATCTCGATGAGGTGCTTGCGGTGTGCGGCAAGTGCCAAGTCAACGGCATGATGCATATTACCGGCGGCGCGTTTACCAAACTCAAGGATATTCTTAAGGGCGCCGACGCCGAAATTGTGCACCCGCGCGCCCTCAAGCCTCAAAAAATATTTTTTGACCTGCGCAAGAAGATTCCGAACAAACAAATGTACTCGACGTTCAATTGCGGCATCGGGTTTGTGCTTTCGGTCCCAAAGAGGGAAGTGGAGCAGGTTTTGCGCCTCCTCCCCGCCTCGGCCCCGATCGGAAGGGTTGTCAAAGGCACCGGCAAGGTTGGTATTGTTTCGGCCTTCGACGGAAAGACGATAGCCCTATAAAACGTTGTAAAATAAGGCCCTTTTCAGACTATGGGGGTGGCCTTGTTCTTGTCAAGCTTGGCGCTTGCAACCCTTGACAAAAATCTGGTACTATTTCTTTATCCCTAAGCGGTCGAGCTCGGGGCGTTTTTGTGCCCGGTCCCGTTTTTATCACTCATATGAACTTAATTACATGTCTTTCGCAGTTGGTCTCGCTCTTGCGGCATCATTTGTCCTAACCGGCAATACGCAGACGCAGGCCACCTTGGCCATGCCGCTTGCGCAGTCGCCTAAGGAGTTCGTGCAAAGCTACTTTGCCGACGCGCCCATCATGGTCGCTATCTCCAAGTGCGAATCGCGCTTTCACCAATATGGTGCGGACGGCTCGGTATTCCGCGGCGAGATAAACAACCTCGATGTCGGAGTTATGCAGATAAACGAGTACTATCATTCCGACACGGCCAAAAAGCTGGGGATCGACCTCTATACTATCCAAGGCAACGTCGCGTACGCCCGCTACTTGTACGACAAGCAGGGCACCACGCCGTGGAGCTCGTCTGAAGGGTGTTGGGGCAAGGCTAAAAACCGCCCCGCCACTCAGGCTGCATTGGTCGCTCTCGCTAAGTAAACTTATTAAATGCCAAAAATCGGCTAGCTAAACTAGCCGATTTTTGTATGACGCCATAAACAGCAAGCCGCCGATGAGCCCCAGGTTGAGTACAAACAGGTTAAGTCCGGCATCACTGCCAAAGTCGGTCAAAAGTGCCGACTGCAGGAGCAGGTACCCGGCCAAGCAGAGTGCCGCCCACCGTGTCCATTGGCCCATAACAAGCGCGACGCCGCCCAGGATTTTGATACCGACCGTCAACGTTGCCCAATAAAGACCGTTTTCGATGCCGTTTATGGTAAAGACGTCTGCGGCGGCGGGGAGGTTGAGCGCCGCTTGTATGCCGTTCCAAAGAAAAAAGCCTCCCATAAATATCCGCCCGATGAGCGGAGCGTAGCAGTCTATCCAAACGTTCATAGTTTGATTATACGGCATAATGTGGAAAACAAAGTAGCTTATGCGACATACGGAGTATAATTAAAGGCATGGCTCTTCGTGTTCAAAAAAATGGCGGGCAAACTCCTTGGTCTTTGCCTGAAGTTGAGGCCGGCCTTAAACATTTTTTTGAGGAACACAAACATTATCCAACCTCGACCGAAGTTGATGCGTATCAGTATTTGCCGTCGGCGCGGTCGATTGAGCGTAGTTTTGGAGGCTTGGTTGGCCTGCGTAAGCGGCTGGGCCTTGGCGACAACCACGACCTTAGGACCGGCAAACACAGTTCTGAACGTGCCCACCGTATTAATAAGCGCGCCTATGCGACGGAGCGGCTTGTATATGACTATCTTATCGATAAGTTTGGCAAAGAGTTTGTCCACCGCGAGTATTTCTTTACCGACGACCACCGCACCCGGGCCGATTTTTTTGTATATGACGCAGGCAAAGGCTTTTGCGTTGATGTCTTTTATCCGGCATCGCCGCGCAATTTAAGCGGTTGTTTGAATATAAAGCTGACTAAATATGCCGGTATGGGCGCATATCTTGAGTACCCGGTCATATTTTTGCAAATGAATGAGTCTATATCCCAAAGCCGGCTCGACGCACTGCTTAAGGCAAAGAAGAGGCCGTTGGCCGCGGGGCAGTATTTAATGGAGTGGAATACGTTTAAAGAGTTCTGCTCATCGCGGGACCCGTTGAGGGTGTTGCAGGGCAGGGCAACCATGGAGAAGCTCGGCCTAAGGGCTAAATAGTATTAAAATACCCATATGTGTCGCATAAGCTACCCGCGTAAAAGATATATTGTGCGACGTTAGTATCGTCAAGACGAATGGTATGGACAAACACTTAAATCAGTATCAACGCAAACTCCGGACCCTTCTCTCCCCTGCAGAGAGGAGGGTATTTGAGCGGTTGAATACGCCGCACAAAATTCAGGACCTTTTAGACCGCTTCCCCGCAAATGTGCTGGGGGAGAGGGAACATACGATGCGTTCGCCGCGCAGGGTACTGCGCGACAAAAAGGCACATTGCCTCGAGGGGGCGATGCTAGCCGCCACTGCCCTCGCCTACCACGGCCGGCCTCCGATGTTGCTCGACCTCGAGTCGGCCGACAACGACTACGACCACATTGTTGCGTTGTTTTCGGTCCAAGACCGATCCGCCTTGGGCGGAAAAGGAAAAAAATTGTGGGGCGCGATAAGCAAGACCAACTACCCTGTTTTGCGCTGGCGTGACCCGGTGTACAAAAATGTGCGCGAGCTCGCGATGTCGTACTTCCACGAATATTTTTTGGACAACGGCAAAAAAACTTTGCGCCGCTACTCGGGCGCGTTTAACCTGCAAAAGTTCGACCCGGCTAAGTGGGTCGTGCCCGAAAAAGATGTCGACTGGCTGGCCGAGGCGCTGGGTAGGGCGCCCCACTTCCCTATTGCACCGCCCAGTGCGTTTCACGCTTTGCGCCGCGCGAGCAAAATAGAAATAAAATCCACCGCCCTGCGCGAGTGGACAAAGAGTGGTAAAAAGAATCCGCTCTAACTAATTCTTCAACCCTATCCCCCGGCGGAAGAGCCACAGGACCACAAGCATGGCGGCAAGCGTAAAGCTCCCCAGCACGCCAAAGCAGACCCAAATACTGATGTCCGACACGCCAAAGAATCCCCACCGGAACGCGTTGACCATGTAGAGTATCGGGTTTGCGAGCGACACTTTTTGCCAAAAATCGGGGAACTGCTGTATCGAGTAAAAGATGCCGCCGAGGTAGGTCAGAGGTGTCAGCACGAAGGTCGGCACGATTGAGATGCCGTCAAAGCCCTTGGCAAACACGCCGTTGATGAGCCCCCCGAGCGAAAAGAGCCCCGAGGTCAACACCAGGGCCAACAGCAGCACCAGTGCGCTGTGCACCGCCAAGTGGGTAAAAAAGAGCGCTACAAAAAATACCAGCACGCCGACGATAAGTCCGCGCATCATGCCGCCGCTCACAAACCCGAGTATCACTACCCAGTCGGGCATGGGCGAAATCAGTATCTCATCGAGCGTGCGGGTCCACTTGGCAAAGTAAAAGGTCGAGACCGTATTCATGTACGAGCTCGTAATAACCGACATCATGATGAGCCCGGGGACGATAAACTGGATGTACGAGAGCCCGTGTATAGGCGCCAACTGCGAGCCGATAAACGTGCCAAAGACAATAAAGTACAGCGAGGTGGTGATGACCGGCGGCAAAAGGGTTTGCGACCAGATGCGGATGATGCGCACAAACTCGGCGCGCATCATGGTGTAGTAGCCGGTGAGTTGTTTGGTTGGTGTCATATTAATCGTTATCGCCTGCCCCTTCTATCAGGTTGAGATAAATTTCTTCAAGCTTTTCACCGTGGCGGCTTAGGAGCGACTGCATCGGCTCGTTGACCAGTATTTCGCCTTTATTGATGATGGCGACATTGCGGCACAACTGTTCGGCCTCTTCGAGGTAGTGGGTGGTAAGGATAATGGTCGTCCCCTCCTCGTTCATCTTGCGGAGGAACGTCCACATACTGCGGCGCAGTTCGACATCCACGCCTGCCGTCGGCTCGTCGAGTATGAGGAGCTTGGGGTGATGGATGAGCGCGCGGGCTATCATCAGGCGGCGCTTCATGCCGCCCGAGAGTTGTTGGGAGGGCACGTCGCGCTTCTCCCACAGCCCCAGGTCTTTCAGTATCGGCTCGGCGTCCCGGAGCGCAACCGAGCGCGGGATGCCGTAGTAACCGGCCTGGTTGACCACAATGTCCCCCACGTTTGCAAAAATATTAAAGTTAAACTCCTGCGGCACCAACCCGATATACGTTTTTGCCTTAGACGGGTCGGTGTCTATCGACGTATCAAACACTTTTACCTCGCCGCCGGTTTTGGTGACCAGCCCGGTGAGGATGCTGATGATGGTCGTTTTGCCCGCGCCGTTCGGCCCCAATAGGGCAAAAAAATCACCCTCCCCTACGGCAAGGTCAACCCCTTTTAAGGCCTCGACACCGCCTTGGTAGGTCTTGCGCAGGGCACGAACGGAAACTGCGGAGGTCATAATAACCTCCGCAGTATAGCACATCACGTTTTTCTGAATTACATGCTGCCGCCCGCCGTGCACTCTTTGCAGTGTTTGCCGTGGGTGACCAAGAGCCACACCGCCGAGATGCCGACCAGCACGTACACGACAGCCTCTACCGACGAGCCGCCGGCGTAGCCGGCAAGCCAGGTGACGACGTTCCAGTTTGCTCCCGAAACGAGCGTGCCGAGGCCCACGAGGCCCCAGTTGATGCCGCCGATCCAGAGCAAAACGTACGCGACCATATGAAGCGCTTTCATATTTTTTGTAGTGAAATGAATGTGGAGAAAAGGCGGTTCGACCCCTGCCTGCCGTCAGGCAGGCCTCCGCCCTTGGATAAGTATATATCCTCTTTTTAACGCGACGGCAGGTAGTTGAGCGGGTTGAGGTACGCGTTGAGCGGCACTATGGGCACGGTGACAACTCTGCCGGTAAGCACGCAGGCGTATTGCTTAAAGGATATAGCCTCCGCCGCGTAGACGGTAAAATGCAGGTGCGGCCCGGTGGCATAGCCCGTGTCTCCCGACAGGCCGATAACCTGGCCGGTAGCGACGCCTTGGCCTTTAGACACGTTGATGTTCGAGAGGTGAGCGTACAGCGTGGCGAGCCCGTTGGCGTGCCTAACGAGTACCCACTTGCCGTACTGGCAATTTTTAACCGCGCCCTGGTTTATTTCCATCACCGTGCCCGACAGCGCCGCGCGCACCGGCATACCTATCGACGCGCGAAAGTCGATGCCGTTGTGCCCGCTACCCTTGTACGCTCCCGACTGTGCAAACGCCGTGTTGCCGAACAGTTGCGTGATAGAGACGCTGTCGAGCGGCCAACGCAGTATGCCGCTGCCGATCGCGGGTATGCGGGCGGGGTCAAAGGTGTAGCTGAGGCCCGACGACAGCCTGATGAGCGCCTGCTCAAAGGCGGCCTCCTCGGCTCTTTTTTGCGCTATGAGCGCCTGGTAACTGCTTTCTTTATTTTGGGTATCCTTGAGCAGCTCGGCCTGGGCCGCGCGGTTGGCGGCGACGCTCTGCTTTTGCTGATTGAGCTGGGCCTTGAGCGCGGCCAGCTGGGCGCGCGACTGCTCGGCGGCATTTTTATTACTCTGGAGCGTTGTTTTGAGATGCGACAAATCTTCTATCCTGTTTTGGAGTTGGTCGCGCAGAGTGCCGAGCGCCACCGCTTGATTAAAAAAGTCCGACAACGTGCCGCCCGCAAGCAGCGAGGCGGCCAAGGGCTCCTCGTCAACTTGCGCAAGGTTGCGCAACGAGGCGGCCACCTGCTCGCGCGTGGTGCCTATCGTGCTGGTCGTGGTGGCGATGCCGCTCGAAAGGCGCGTTATCTCGCGGTCCTTTTGGGTTATCTGCGTGTTGGTGAGTGTAATCGACTTGGTGAGCTTTTGGATGTTGAGGTCGAGCGACTTTATCGCCGACTGCAAGGTTTGTTTTTGAGACGAAACATTGTTGAGCTGTATTTGGAGCTGGTCTATCTCGTTTTTGAGCGCGTTAATCTGCTGAGTAGTCTGCTCCGCCTGGACGGCAAGCGCGTCGGCCTCTGCGGTGTCGGCCTGTTCGGCCGGGGTCGAGGACGCCGTCTCCGCGTGGGCAACGGGCGTAAAAAGCAAAAAGAGCGCCACAAGGAGGGACATTCCCTTTATTTTAAAGGTTTTTTGCGGCGCGGGCAATGCGCAGAAGCGCCTCGGTTTTGCCGAGGAGCGCGGCAATAACAAAGGGGTCGGGCGACTTTTCTTTGCCCGAGAGTGCGACGCGCAGGGGCCACAGCACGGCTCCCCTGCCCTGGTCCGTCGCATAGGGCCAGAGGATGTCTTTAAGTTGTTCGGCGGTGAATGATTCATCAGGAAGATGCTCCAGCAGTCCGGCCACAGCCCTCAGGTGATTTGACGTACTTTCGGCCTGCAACTTTCCGCCCTGCAACAAGAGCGCGGGGTCGTACGAAATGTCGCCAAGAAATCCGAACTCTTCGGTTAAGGCGGTGGCCGCCTCGGCGAGCGTTTGCGCGCGGGCCTTAAGCAGAGGCAGGACGCGCGGGTCGACATCTTTTTTCGCAAACTCCCCCAGTCGCGTGGCATATTCGGTGTCACTAAGTTTTTTGAGATGCTCGTGGTTAAACCATAGGAGTTTGTGGATATCGAAGACTGCGCCGGCCTTATGTACGCGATCGAGCGTAAATTCTTTTGCCAACTCTTCGAGCGTATACAGCTCTTGGTTGGTACCGGGGTTCCACCCCAGCAAGGCCAGGTAGTTAAGTAGCGCCTCGGCGATGAAGCCCTGCGCGCGGTACTCGTTGATAGAGAGCGCGCCATGGCGTTTGGAAAGTTTGCTTTTGTCGGGCGCAAGGATAAGAGGAATATGCGCATACTCGGGCCGCACAAACCCGAGCGCCTCTTGTATCAAAATTTGCCGCTGGGTGTTAGACACGTGGTCCTCGCCGCGAATAATGTGCGTGACTCCCATGTCGTGGTCGTCTATCACCACGGCCAGGTGATACAGAGGCTCGTCTGTGTTGCGGGCGATGACAAAGTCGCCGAGCTCGGTGGTGTCAAAGGTGACACTGCCGCGTATTGCGTCGTGGAATGTAATCGAGGAGTTCGGGTTTTTAAAACGCACGACTTTTTTGCCGGGGGTATTTTCTGACTCTTCCGCCTCATATGCGTGCCCTTCTTTTATAAGTCTGGCGACGTACGGTTGGTATACGCTCAACCGTTCGGACTGCCGCGGGTTGTCGGCGAGCGTGTAGGGTATCCCCAGCCACGCAAGGCCCGCCACGATGTCGTCCTCGAATTCTTTTTTGCTGCGCTCTTTGTCGGTGTCCTCAAAACGCAGGTACATGACTCCCCCGTTGTGTGCGGTAAAGAGATAATTAAACAAAGCCGTCCGCACCCCCCCAATATGCAAAAACCCCGTAGGGCTTGGGGGAAACCGCGTGATAACCGTCTGAGCCATATCAAAAAACTATACCAAATAAAGCCTTATTTTGCAGGGTGTTTTGTGCTTGACAAACCTGAACTATGCGTATATAATATACAACGATTCACTGTCCCAGGCACAGGCCTGTTTCAAGGGAGGAAAATATGGATGTCCGCACCGCGCTGTTTCTCGTTCTGCTTGTCGTCTTCATGCTCGCTGTCGGAACTCTGGGTTATGTGTTCACCGGCGGAAACATGAAGTTCGTCGCCGGGTACCTGAACTACATGGCGTTGCCGTTCGCCATCATCATCGCAGGCTGGATTGCGTTTGTCCTGCCCTGTGAGTGCAGGCCCGCACATTGCACGGCTGAGTAACTCGTGCCCCGCCGCATCTGCAGAGACGCCCCCTCCGGGCTACCCTCTGAGGTGCGGCGTTTTTGTTTCATAAACAAAAGAAGGGGTATTCTCTTATTCTCGAGAATATGAGCAAAGGCGTTGGCGGTCATCTTGCCTGCTGCGGATTTACTGCTCATAGTACGAAAATTACTTGCTACTTAAAATTTACTCTTCGTGGGAGAGGGCGATTTGGAGCAGTTCCTCGGCTATCGTTTTGGCGGCGTCGGCGCGGGCAAACGCGCGCGCGGCGTTGCCCATCGAGTGCCGTATCTGCTGACTGCCCAATATCCGCCCAACCTCGGAGAGCAGTAGCCCGGGCGTGAGATTTTGCTGTTCGATGACCGAACAGGCGCCGGCGCGCGCGTAAGAGAAGGCGTTTTTACTCTGGTGGTCCTGCGCGGCGCTTGGGAGCGGAACGATGATACTCGGCACGCCCCAGGAAGCTATCTCAAATATTGTCGAGCCGCCGCGCGAAATAACCAGTTTGGCCGCGCCCGCCGCCATGCGCATCTCGAGGTCGTTGAGATAGCCCATCGGCTTGTACCGCTCGGCGTGGAGGTTGTCGCCGAGCACCACGCGGGCGCGGCCGATCACGTCGTCCAGATTGTCGGCGCCGGTTTGGTGGATGATTTGATACTTTTCGATAAGGTGCGGAAGGGCGGCGATGACCCCGTCGTTGAGCGCCTGCGCGCCCTGCGAGCCGCCGGTGATAAATATAACCGGCAATTCGGGCGAGAAATTAAAGAACTCGAGCGCTCCGTCGCGCGCGGGCACCAGCGCCGCCTTGCGCACGGGGTTGCCGGTAAAGGCGACCCGGTTAGCGGGAAAAAACTTTGCCGCCTCGGGGTACGAGATAGCCACTTTTTGGGCAAACGTGCCAGCCCAGCGGTTGACGCGGCCCGGCTCGGAGTCGCTTTCGTGTATCACAACCGGAATGCGGAAGAGTTTTGCCGCCAGCAGGGTCGGAAAAGAGGCGTACCCCCCCTTGCCGAAGACAACGTCGGGGTACAAAAAGAAAATACGCACCACCGAGCGCACCACGCCCCACGCTGTTTTAAAGTAGTCGAAAAAGTTGAGGAGCGAAAAGTAGTTCCGCAATTTACCGGCCGCAGTCGGCACAAAACGGACGTTGTTGGCGTAGAGCATCTCGCGGTCGTACGGCTCGGGCGCCGCGTACACCAGGTCGGGCTCGACCAGCTTGCGCTCGCGTACCGCGTCATTGACGGCCTCGGCCACCGCGATAATCGGATAAAAGTGCCCGCCCGACCCCGCTCCGGTAAAAAGAATTTTCATAGGTTTATACTCAGGACTTCATCCTGCGCGACACGCTTAATATTACCCCGACTTCGGCCAAACTGAGCGCCAGCGCGGTGCCGCCGTGGGACACAAAGATAAGCGGCACGCCGACGAGGGGTACCAGCCCCAAGCTTGAGGCGATGTTAAAGAACGACTGCCCCACGATAATAGCCACAAGCCCCACCACAACGAGGCCGCCGAACGGGTCGGGCGCGCGGGCGGCGATGCGCAGACCGAGGATGCAAAAGACAAGGTAGAGCAGGACCAGAAGTACCGAGCCGATAAAGCCAAACTCCTCGGCCTGTACCGCAAAGATAGAGTCGCCTATGGGCTCGGGCAAGTATGAAAACTTTTCGATACTTTGGCCGAAGCCGCGGCCGCCAAGGCCGCCCGAGCCGACGGCGATGAGCGACTGCTGTATCTGGTAGCCGTTCCCTTGCGGGTCTGCCGACTGGTCGAGGTAGGTCACCAGCCGCTCGCGCACGTGCGGGTAGGTATAGGCGGCCGCGCCGACCAGCACCAGCCCCACAAGCGCAAGTCCGGCAAGGTGCGAGAGTTTGCCGCCGGCGGCAAACAACATGAGCGCGCAGGCCGCGCACAAAATGAGCGCTCCGGCGGTGTTGGGTTGGGCCAGCAATATCGCCGCCGCGCTCCCGGCAACCACAAACAAGGGCACTATTCCCCGACGCACCGTAGCAACCGCTTTAAAATTTGCCGCGTAGAGCGCCGCTAAAAAAAGTACCGACGCCAGCTTGAGCACCTCTTCGGGCTGGAAGGACAACGGGCCGAGCGCTATCCAGCGCGAGGCACCCTTGAGCGAGAGTCCGATGTGCGGCACGAACGTCAGCAAGGTCAGCCCGAGCGCAAAGATAAAAAAGTAGGGCGTATACGGGCGCAAAAGGCGGTAGTCCAAGCGCGAGAGCACGATGAGCGCCACGCTCCCGCAGAGAAACCCCAGGAGCAGTTGGGACACCGCAACCGAGGTAAAGGAGGCGCCGTCGCGCGCCAGGAGGCTGAGCGCGGCGGAGGTGAATATAAGGAGGCCAAAGAAAACCAGCGCACACACCGATAGCAAAAAGGGCGCGTCTACTGAACGCTTCATAGCAACGCTATCGTCATCCCGATAATCGCGGCGACCACGCCGACTATCCAGTAACGCATCACCACCTTGTACGGCGGCCAGCCAAGCGCCTCGAAGTGATGGTGGAGTGGCGCGATGCGCAATAATTTGCGCCCCAATATTTTTTTGCCGGCAACCTGCAGGATGTTTGAGGCGACGGTGGCGATGAGCGGAAGCCCGATGACCGGCAGGACCGTAATGCCCTTGCCGTTGCCCAAGACATCGGTGGAGAACGCGACCACGGTCAAGAGGAGCGTAAGTCCCATCGTGCCTGTCTCAGAGAGATAAAACCGCGCCGGCGGCACGTTGAACCACAGAAATGCAAGCAAGCCCCCCGCCACCGATGCACAGAGCGCCGCGAGGTCAAATTGTTGCTGAAAAAAGGCGATGCCCGCGTAGGCGCTAAACATCGCGGCAAACAGCCCGCCCGCCAGCCCGTCGATGCCGTCTATGACTCCGCCCGCGTATATAAAGAGCGCCACCAGTACAAAAAACGGGATAAACAGCCACCCCAGCTCAACGGGCCCTTGAGAAAACGGGAACGATATCGCCGTGACTTCGAGCTTGCTATAAAACCACCACGCGCACAGAAGCGCCACCATGGCCACAATGCCGAGCCGCACGCGCAAACGGAGCCCCTGGCGGCCTTGCACCTCGTACAGGTCGTCGAGCAGGCCCGCCAGCGCTCCCGCCAAAAGCGCCGCAAGCGGCACCCAGGTTTGACTGCGGCTGATAAACGCCAAGCCGTCGAACGAGTCGGGGAATAGTACCCACATCACCTGGAGCAATGCGGCGGTCAGCACCACGCTCCCCCACACCACCACACCGCCGAAGCGCGGCGTGCCTACCTCGCGGCTTTCGTGCAGGCGGTTAAACTCCGTTGCCGGCGAGCCGTCGAGCGCTATTTTGCCGGCCTGCGGCTTCCACATCTTGCGGGCGTACAAAAAGTGCGTCAGAAAAGGGGTCATCCCCACCCCGATAAGGAAGGCGACCGTTGCGGGCAAAAATATTTGCATTACTTCAGAAGTCATGGGGCTAGTGCGGCGCGGGCGGCGGCAAGGAGCGTGCGGATGTCGGCAAACCGCCCCGCTTCGGTCGAGTGGAGTACCACCGCGACCACCGGCCGGCCAATAGTAAGGTCAAACACCGCCGCAAGGTTGCCGCCGGCCAAGTCAGTATAGCCCGTCTTGCCGCCCATAAACCCCGGTATGTCCTGGAGCGGCGCGGCGGTCGCCTCGGCGGTGAGTGTCCGGCCGCCGACCTCGATACTCGCGGCCCTGTGAGTGGTGAGCCCGAAGATTGCGGGGTATTGCCGGTAAAAACCGGCGGTCATTCGCGCAACATCAAAGGCCGAGCCGTAGGCGCCGGCGTCTGTCTTGCTGAGGTCGAGCCCAGTGGGATTAAGAAAATACGTTTTGGTGAGATTGAGCGTGACCGCGATGCCGTTCATTGCCGACAGGTAGTCGCTTCCGAGGCTCGACGCGGCCGCGGCAAAGCAGTCGTTACACGAGGCGACGAGCCCGAACTCCAATAGCTTGCCGAGCGGCAGAGCGTCCCCGGGGCGCAAGCCCCAGTCGCCCTCGGGTTTGAGGTCGGCGGCGGTGATAACTATTTTGGTACCCGGGTCGCGGTTTGCGAGCACCGCCTGCGCGGCCATGAGCTTGGTAAGCGACGCGAGCGGCATGGCTGTTTGGGCATTTTTTTGAAAAAGGATGTCGCCCGTTTGCGCGTCGTAGAGCACGGCCGCCTTCGCTTGCAGGGCGGCCGGGTTGAGGTCAATCGGCCGCAGGAGCGCCTGCGCGGCCGCGGCACTCTGCGAGTGCCGCGGCAAGACCGCCAGCACCGCCCCGCCGCCGAAGGCGCCGGCTACCAGTACAAGCGAGGCAATGGCGGCAGGGAGACTATTCATGCGTTTTCTTTTTGGGGTTCGGTTTGGGTTTGGCGGTACGCCTGCTCAAGCTCCGCCAGTTTGCCGCGCACCGTCTCGTACTCGGGCAGGTCGGCGGTGCGCGCGACGCCCAATTGCGCCAAGAGTTCGGTGGTCGGCTCGTACAAAAACGAGCGCTCGTCTTTTGGATTTGGTATGCGGCGCACCAGGCCGCGCATGGTGAGCGTGCGCAGGGTTTGGGACGAGTTGACCCCGCGGATAAAATCTATTTCGGCGCGCGCCAAGGGTCCCCGGTACAGTATCGCGCTTAGGGCCTCGAGCCCCGCCTTGCCTATCTCGCGGGAGTACTCCTCTTTGCGGACACGCTCGATAGTTTCTGCGGCCGCCGGCGCCGTACGCAACTCGACCTCGCGGCCGTCGTCGACCGTCACAACGCCCCCCTGCTTTGCAGTCAGTTCGGCAAGCGCTTCGGCCAAACTGGCATCGGTAAGTTGCAGTTGCCTTTTGAGCTCGTCGCGGCCGAGCGGCCGCCCGAGCGCGAACAAAAGAGCCTCTATTTGTAAAGCGGCATTACTCATACTTTTTTATTCATACTTGGGTGTCGAAACAGAATCGGACTCCAGCGTAATATCGCCGAAGTGGCTAGTCTGTGTTGCCCTGATTATACCCTGCTTGACCAGCTCGAGCAGAGCCAAAAAGCCGACGACAATCTCGCCGCGCTCTGCTTTGCCGATACCGGCCTGCCCCAAGCCTGTCGAATGGGCGAAATCTTTAAACGACATGCGTATAGCAGACTGCACCCGCGCGGCAAGCCGCTCTATCATCTCTTCGAGCGACATTATTTTTTTGACCGCGACCTTGGGCAGGGTCAGTGTGGTCGGGAAGCCGTCTATGAGTCTCTGCGCCGCAGAGCGCAGCGACTGCACTGTAGCCGAAGCATCGGGCAAAAACAGCGGCAGGGGTACGGGCGGCGCACCTTCGTATAACATCGGAAGACTTAATCTTCCGATAGAGATACCGGCGTCCCTCAGCAGTTGGTACAGCGCCAGCCGGTACTCCAACTCTTTGATATCGCGCGTCTCGTCGTCGCTTAAGGCAAGGCCGGGCAAAAGCGAGCGGGACTTGATTAAAAGAAGCGTCGCCGCGAGGCTGATAAACTCGGCCGTCTCCCCCACCGGGAGTTGCTCCATGCCGTTGACCCGCGCGATGTATTCGTCGGTTACGTTTGCAAGCGAAATGTCGTTGATAAGGAGCTTGCGCTTCTCTATCAGCTCGAGCAAAAGCTCAAGCGGGCCTTCGTAGACGGCTGTTTTAACGTGCAGGGCGGTTGACATGTTTTTCGATAAGGGCAAGGAGCAGGCGTACCGGCGCACCGGCCGCGCCTTTGGCCAAAAATTCGTTCGGGGCGGCGGTCATTTTGGGCGCCATGTCGATGTGCACCCAGGGGCAGTCCAACTCTTTGGCAAACACTTCGAGGAACTTGCCCCCGGCGATGACGCCGCCGTAGCGGCTGTTGCCTGCGGTCGAGATGTTGGGCACGTCGCCGAATTTGCCCTTGACCATGTCGTCGTACTCCTCCCACAGGGGCATGGGCCAGAGGTAGTCCCCCGAGTTTTCGGCCAGGTCGAGTATGTTCATAACATCTGTTGGTTCGGCCGGGCGCATCATGACCGCGCTTGCCTGTTCGCCAAGCGCCACCAATGCGGCGCCGGTCAGCGTGGCGACGTCAACGACAATAGCGGGGTTGTAGCGCTTGGCGTACGTAATTGCATCCGCCAAAATGACGCGGCCTTCGGCGTCGGTGTGGAGTATCTCTATCGTTTTGCCCGAGAGTGATTTGAGGATATCGCCCGGGCGCACGGCACTGCCGCTCAGCGCATTTTCGACCGCGGGCACTAATGCGACGACATTAACTTTCAGTTTCAATTTTGCGGCCAAGCAAATAGCATGGATAACCGCCGCGCCACCCGACATGTCCATGTGCATCTCGTACATATGGTCGCCGGGCTTAATTTGCAGACCTCCGGTATCAAAGGTGACACCCTTGCCCACCAACACCACCGGTTTTTGGCTTTTGGGGCCGCCTTTGTACTCCATCACGATAAACTGCGGCTCTTCGGCCGAGCCTTTGGCGACGCCAAGCACGGCGCCCATGCCTATTTTCTGCATTTCTTTGCGGCCGAGCACTTTAACCGTGAGTTTGGGGCCTGCCCCTGCAGTTTTAGCCGCCGCTTTTGCGGCCCGAGCTAAAACTGTTGGGGTCATATCTCCGCCGGGGGTGTTAGAAAGTTCGCGCGCGGCGTTGACTGCGGCGGCCACCTGCTCGCCGACCCCGCCCCCGCTCTTGGCGGGCTCGGGAGTGTTAAGCACGGCGACTATCTCGACTCCGGCGTAAGCGTCTTTTGCTTTGGTTTTGTAGGTATTGTGTTCGTAGCCCGCCATCACAAAGGCAATAGCGGTAATTTTGCCGGCCTCGTTGTCGGTAAAGTCCTTCGGCGCGAGCGCCTTGATGTCCTTAAAATCAACCGCGACAGACCTGATTTTGTTTTGCTTGGCGAGCGAGATAACCTTGCGCATTTGCAGGACAAACTTGCGCCGCGTCAGGTGTGTCTTGCCTGCCCTGAGCAACGTCGAAGGGTCGCCGCACCCGACCGACAGGGTTTTGCCGTCAAAACGGCTCAAAAAGCCCTTAATAAACTTAATTTTGACCGCCCCCCGCTCCGCCTTAGGCTGGAATTTCATAGGGCAATTATAGTCTTATTTGACAACATTTTCAAACAAAAGAAAAAGGCCGCCTTGCGGGCGGCTTTTGGAAGATTAGGCGGCGGTTTTGAACTTGCGGGCCAGCTCGCCGACAGCGGCATCCTCGCAGGCCTCGGTGAAGACCTGTACGACGAGCGGGTGGCGGTCGCCGCGTTTGTAGAGCGCGACGGACAGGAGGAGCCGGGCTTCGTCGCGCAGTTCTTCCTTTATCCAGGCCGCAACCGCACCCCGGTCGACGACGTTGAGGTGAAGGTTTGAGGTTGCGAGGTAGTTGGCGGCGACAATCCGGATTCTGGGGTCGCTGCTATATCCGCCCTCATATATGGCCCAATAAAGGTCGTGGGCGGTAATGTGCTCGGGCTGCAGGTTTGCGGCCAGCCACGCCCACCGACTATTTTGTACCGCGAGGGTGATAGCCTCGTTGGACGGTCTTGGCAACATGGCGAAAGTCCTCCTGAGAGCGTTGAATCTAATAAGCATTAGATATCAACCCCCCCAAAAAGTCAATAAAGAAAAAGGCCGCCTTGCGGGCGGCTTACGCGGCTTCTTTGTATTTGAGGGCGATGGGGCCGATTTCGGCGTGCTTGCACGCTTCGTCAAACATCGCGGTGACCTCGTCGTAGCGGTTGCCGCGCTTATAGAGCGCAACCGCCAGCCGGTAACGGACGACTTCGAAATCGTCTTCGCTCATCCAAGCCTCAAACCAGGCCTGGTCGATTTGATTGATTTCGGTGTCCGAAACCATCATGATGGTCGCGGCGAGGTCGCGGACGTTGTCGTTGTCGTCCATCCAACCCTTCCGTCTGACCCAATAAATCCAGTCGGGCGTGATGAGCTCGTTGGTCAGGTTGGCATCAACCCAAGGCCAATCTTCGCGCTTGGCCCGCTCGATGAAATCCTGTAGAGTCGGTTTTGTTTCGGCATTCATGGCAGTTGTCCTCTTTTGTAGTCTGCAGGCATCTAACCGTATAAACCCCAAAAAGTCAATATAAAAAAGGTGCGCCTAGCGGCGCACCGGCTTTTGTATGGTGACCTCTTTAGTCACCTGCTGGTCGAACTCGAACGTGGCTACCACCGCGTCGTCTGGCCCTATCTCTTTGATATGTGTCGAAACGGATATCAAGTAGCGGCCGGAGCGCTGCGGAGGCGCGTGTTCGAGCGTATCCTGCAGAAACTCGATATGGTGTCTTACTACCTTTTCCAAGTTCTGGCGGATACGGACTACCTTCGCGTCGCTCACGACGATTCTCCTAAGAACTAGAGCTTTCATGATTGAAAAGCCCCCTCCGCGTGGAGGGGGTTATTTTCATTTTGATTCTATTTGGTCTGCGTCAATCAAAACAACCCTCTCCCGCGGAAGGGGTTGTAAGGAGTATGTTAAACGCAACTGCCATATATTCTGTATAGCACAGTTTTTAAAAAAATAAAAAGCCACCTTGTGGGTGGCTATACTTACTTGAGGCCTATCTCGTTGCGCATCAGCTTTAGTAGTTCCTCTTGCGAAGAATACCTTTTGGTTAGCTGATGTAGCTCCTTGTCGCCGCAGAGGTCTATTGATTCCATTGTAGGGAGCCAATCTTTTTTCTCGCTATTCTGTCTCATGAGGCCTTTGATTTGAGCGATACTCAGAGACCTCCAGTACAAAGCTGCATTTATTGTTTTTCTGAACTCTATAAGTTTTTTTCGCAAAGGTGTTTCCGCGAGCAGAATTGCAACACCAAAGGCCTTTTCTATTTTATTTACTCCTTCCCTTTTTTCGTTTTCTGAAAGCAAACTTACTGAGGTAAGTTCTTCTTTAAGAAAGACCTCGCATGACGCCCTGTCTGTAATAGCGGGCAAAAGAAGATTTTGCGGTGCTAAGTACATTGCCTCACTTACGACGTTGCTGTAGGCCAAACGCTTCCAGTCTCTCGCAGTATTGTCCGAAGAATAAGTGCTTGATAGATAGGAACCGACCAAGGCACCCAGAACACCTATTACTGCGGCGAGAATTATGTGAAGATTTGAAGAGAGAGCGTGGCTTAACTTTTGCATTCCCCACTCCTTTTATTTACTCGAACAAACTACCAGCAAGTTATCACAATTTTTTATATTAATCCACTACTCCTTTTTGTCTGTCGAGAGGGAGCCGTCGATGCGGTTCATGTCGCGGGGGAACATCGCCGCTTCGCGGACGTTTTTTAGGCCGAGGATTTGCATGGTCATGCGCTCCGCGCCAAGGGCAAACCCGCCTTCGGGTGGCGCCCCATAGCGGAAGGCTTCGAGAAACATCTCTATCTTCTTCGGGTCCATCTTCCACTCGTCCACGTGCTTAAGCAACTGCTGGTAGTCGTTGATGCGGCGTCCGCCCGAGAGCCACTCGACGCCGCGGCACAGCAAGTCGACGCCCTCGTTAACATCGGGATTTTCTTTGCTCGGGTACACATAAAAAGGCTTTTGCCGCGTGGGGTACCCGTACACAAAGACAAAGTCCGAGCCCGTCTCAGCCTTTATTACTTCGCAGAGCTTGCGCTCCTGCTCGGGGTTGAGGTCTTTGTCATTTTTGTCGGCACCCAGCTTCTCTAGCGCCTCGGCAAGCGAGACGGTCGGCGTCTTTTCTATCATCGCCGGCAGGGTTGCCTCGAGCAACTTAAGCTCGGCGGGGCACCTTGTAGCTACCGAGTCGAGGATAAAGCGCACCGTACTTTCGGCCATGTCGCGCACGTCCTGCCAGCTGTCGATAAAGCCCATTTCGGCGTCGAGCGACAATACTTCGGTCAAGTGGCGCGTGGTCGCAGAGGGTTCGGCGCGGAATATCTTATTG
>JBBUFU010000007.1:0-4058 GCA_038056365.1 Patescibacteria group bacterium | reverse complement strand
CTTTGGCCTCGCCGAGGCTGAGCAGCAAAAAGTCGTTCATCCCTATCTCGGTGGCAATTTGCGCGCAGGTAACCGCGTTGACCAGCGCCGCGCGGTACGCGGTCAGCTCGCCCTCGGTATTCTGCGGAAAGTGCTCGTACAAAAAGTGCGTGGCGATAAGCTCCAGCACCGCGTCGCCCAAGAACTCGAGCCTCTCGTTGTGCCCGCCCGCCTCGCCCCGGTGCTCGTTGAGGTACGAGCGGTGCGTAAAAGCCTGCCGCAGAAGCGCGACGTCGTTAAACTGGACCCCTATGTTTTGTTCGAACGACTTAAAATCTTTTGGCATTGCTTAAGGTTTTATTTGTGTTTTGCTTTTTGTGCTTTGTAATTTGCAGAAAGACGTTCGACAGCTTTTTGGATAATCGGCGACATATCTTCGTAGAAGTTAAGCTCGAGCGCGTCTTGTAGCCTAAACCATCGCGCGTCGTCGAGCCCGCCCTTTTGCTCGAGCTTTACCTCGGCAAACGGCGACTCCGCCAAAAAGTACGTCACATGCTTGCGCTTTTTGCCGGTGTTGGGGTCGCTGGCGACGTACTCGTTCTCCCCCAACTTTTCTATAATTTTTATATCAAGGCCAAGCTCTTCTTTAATCTCGCGCACGGTCCCCTCTTCGACGCTCTCGTTTACTATCTCGGGGCTGTCGCCTATTTTGCCCTTGCTGAGCGTCCAGTGGCCGAAGATGTCGTGTACCAGTGCGAGGTAGAGGTCGCCGCCCTGGCGGGCATACACCACCGCGCCGCCGAGGTTCTGCACCGGCATCTCGGCGTAGGGCACGTCTTTTTTTTTCTTACCGACTTCGTCTTTGCCGGGTTCGCCGAGCTCTTTGTACACGGCGCCGAGGACGCCGTTGACGAAGCGGCCGCTGTGGTCGCCGCCAAAGCTTTTGGCCAGCTCGATGGCCTCGTTGATGGCAACCTTGGCCGGCACCTTTTGCCGGTCCGAAAAGAGCAACTCGTAGAGCCCGAGCCGCAGGACGTTGCGGTCGACCGGCGCGATGCGCGCCAAGGGCCACTCGGGAGCGGCCTTTTCTATCACCAGGTCGAGGTCATTGCGCCGCGAGATTGACCCCATAAGCAAATCGTCCATAAAGGGCAGGTCGGCGGCGCCGGGCGCGAACTCGGCGGCATTGCGTTTGAGCGCATCACGCGCGGCATCCGCGGGGAGATTGCGGATGTCCCACTCGAAGAGTGTTTGGAGTACGACTGAGCGTGAAAGGTGCCTATTGGCCATTTAGTTATGTGAAGAGCGCGCCTCTGCCGAACAGAACCAAAACCCAAAGTCTAACTATTTCGACGCCTGAGCTTTGTTTCTCTTTTCCCTCTTGGTTGCTTTTGCCGCCGCCTTAGCCGCGACATCTACAACCACCCTCCCATTATACCTCCCGCACGTCTGGCATGCCCGGTGAGATACGCGCACGGCACCGCACTCGCAGGTGGCGAGCGTGTGCGCCTTGAGCGCGTGGTGCGACCGACGGCTACCCGTCTGCGACCGCGTATGTCTCATCCTGACTACCATGCCAATACCCTAGCACAGGAGCCCCAAAAAGTAAAAACCCCCTTATGCGGCCTTGCAGTACGTGCGGCGGTGGATGTCGCACAGCCCGTGGCGGCGCAGGGCGAGCTGGTGCCGGGGCGTGCCGTAGCCTTTGTGCTGGTCAAACCCGGACTCGGGGTAAAACCGCGCGAGTTGCGCCATGGTGCGGTCGCGGGTCACCTTGGCGAGTATCGAGGCAAGCGCAATAACCGGCACCAACCGGTCGCCGTGGGTTATGGTGCGCTGGGTATAGTTTTTTGGCGCATGCAATAAACCGTCGAGCATAACAACGCCGCGCGAAGGGGGCGCAAGCTCGCGGATCCCGTTATGGGCCGCGGCTTGCACTGCGTGCACGATGCCGAAGCGGTCGATGTAATGGTGCGAAGAAAAGCGGACCACAAACTGCAGGTCGCCGCGCGAAGCGCGGCGCTCGACCTCGGTAAAAATAAGTTCTCTTTTTTGAGCGCTCAGAAGTTTTGAATCCTTAACCTTGGGGAACTCCCTCAGCACATCAAACCCCAAGGGCACCGCGACCACCCCCACTGCGACAGGTCCCGCCAAGGGCCCGCGCCCCGCCTCGTCTACGCCGAGGATAAATTCCTGAGCCATGTAGAAAGTTTATCAGAGTATTTATCCCCACCCTCAATATTCCATAAAATATACGACCGTTGTAAATTAGGAATATGGCGACGGTAGAAAAAGAGGCCCGGGCTATCCGGCGAAAGCACTACTTGCAACAGGCGCTACTGACGGGCCTGGTCATCGGCGGCATGATAGCCATCGGAGCCGCTCCAATTGGGATACCCTTGGGAAAACGCAATAAATACCGTTTTAAACACCAGGTCAAAACTGCTTGGGTGCGTCTGGCACAAAAAGGACAAATTACTTTTGTTGAAAAAGGCGGCAAACGATATGCCAACATAACCCCTGCCGGCAAGAAGGCACTGGAAATAGAGGAACAAAAGAAAGCCCTCCAACTGCAAAAACGTAAACGTTGGGACAAGCGGTGGCGGCTGGTAATTTTTGACATCCCCGAACGGCGACGATACACGCGCGACCGGTTGCGTATAGTCATGCAAGGCGCAGGCTTTTACCGATTACAGGACAGCGTGTGGGTATATCCGCACGACTGCGAGGATTTTATTACGCTCCTCAAGGCAGACTTAAAAATAGGCTGGGCTGTCTTGTACATGATTGTCGAAAAAATAGAAGGTGATGAAAAATTGAAAGAATATTTCAAACTAAAATAATATTCCTTGTTCTATACGACCGTTGTAAATTAGGAATATTTTTAGGACAGGCAAGATTTAGAAGACACAAAATCCTCGTTTACTCAAGAGGGCAAGCGGCGAGTATACTGGGCTCATGGCCGCAAAGTTCGTACACCTCCACACTCATTCGCACTACTCGTTGCTCAAGGCGCTGCCCAAAATCCCCGACCTGGTGGCGCGCGCCAAGGCCGAAGGGTGCGAGGCGTTGGCCCTGACCGACCTCGACAACCTGTACGGCGCCATTGAGTTTTATAAAGAGTGCAAAAGCCAGAACATAAAGCCCATCCTCGGGCTCGACGCGCATGTGGGCGACGGGCGCCGGCTCCTTTTATATGCACAAAACCGCGAGGGCTACCAAAACTTGCTTAAACTGGTAACCAAGTCGCACTTGGCGACGCCCGAAAATCCGACTGTCACGCAAGCCATGCTCGCCGAGCACTCGTCGGGGCTGATTACCCTTGACCCGGCGGCAGACGTGGCGCTTGCCGAAATTTACTATCTTGCACCCGACGACCGCCGCGCATGGGAGACCATGCGCGCGATAGAAAACCGCGGCCCGCAGGAGGACGGCGACGTTACGCAGGAAGACGAGCCGCACTTCTTCCCCACTGCGGCACAGATGGAGGAGCGCTTTAGTCCGGGACAACTGGCGGGGACGCTCGAGGTTGCCGCGTCGTGCAACCTCGAGCTCGAGTTAGGCACGTGGGTATTCCCCAACTTCCCTATCCCCCCGGGCTCGAACTACAACGAAGAGCTCCGCGCGCTTATCGAAGAGGGTATCAAACGCCGGTTTATTTCGGCAACTCCCGCGGTGCGGGAGCGCATCGAGTACGAATTTAAAATTATCGCCGAAAAAGGGTACGCGCCGTACTTTCTGGTGGTGGCGGACCTGCTGGCGTTTGCCCGCAAAAACAAAATACTCACCACCATCCGCGGCTCGGTCGCCGGCTCCCTCATAACCTACGTGACCGGCATCACCAACGTCGACCCGCTCGCCTACAAACTGCCTTTCGAGCGATTTCTCAACCCCGAGCGCCCCAGCGCCCCCGATATCGACATGGACTACGCCGACAACCGGCGCGACGAGGTTATCGAGTACGCGCGGCAAAAGTACGGCGCCGACAAGGTGGCCCAGATAGGCACCTTCGGCACCATGATGGCGCGCGGAGTGGTGCGCGATGTGGCGCGGGCCCTGGGCCTTGCGTATGGCCTGGG
>JBBUFU010000006.1:0-14195 GCA_038056365.1 Patescibacteria group bacterium | reverse complement strand
GCAGAGTCGGCATTTGCATACTACGGGGTAAAAGAAAATTTTAAAATAACCAAGCTATGGTGTCTCGACACGGTGAGTTGGGGCTGGGTGGGGTTTTGGCTCGAGTCCGTTACGTTTGCCAAGATAGCTTTTTTCTACCTGTTTTTTAAAAAGGGGACCTTTTATACCCGCGAGGAGTTTCTTGCGTACCTGTTGGTGTTGATGGGCAAGCGGGTGGTGTGGGAGGCGCACATGGGGCAAAAAAACTTTTTTGTACGCTCTCTTATCAAACGGCGGGTGCAAATGGTGGTAATTTCGCAGGGGCTCAAAAACTTGTATATCGGGCTGGGCGTGCGGGAAGAAAATATTTTGGTCGCGCACGATGGGGTTGATGTAGCCCAGTTTGATATTAAAGCGGACAAGACAGAGGCGCGGGAGATGCTCGGCCTGAACATAGACGCAAAGATAGCCATGTACACCGGCAGTCGGTATGCGTGGAAGGGCACCGACACGCTCGAGCAGGCGGGGAAGTTACTACCGGGGGTCCGAGTGTTAGTGGTGTCGGGCAAGCCCTACAGGGAAATACCGCTGTATCTGCAGGCGGCCGATGTGTTGGTGTTGCCCAACAGCGCCAAAGAAGAAATTTCAAAAACGTACACCTCGCCGATGAAGCTGTTTGAGTATATGGCGGCGGGGAAGCCGATTGTCGCCTCCGACGTGCCGGCCCTGCGTGAGGTGCTCGACGAGTCGGCCTGCTACTTTTTTGCTCCCGACAATGCCGAAAGTTTGGCGGCCGCCATCGGGGCGGCGCTCGGCGACCCGGAGGCGCCAACAAAGGCCGCGCGGGCGCGCGAGGAAGTGAAGCGCTATACTTGGGACGCGCGAGCGACTGCCGTCCTCGCCGCCCTGTATGATAGCCGCGCTTAAAGGAAATAGAGAGGGATACGACTTGTGCATTATCGGAGGAGGCCCCGCGGGCCTTACCCTTGCCGCCGAGCTGGCCTATGACGGACTGCGCATATGCGTGCTGGAAAGCGGCGGGGAAAAAGCTACCGGGTTTGCGGATGCGCTCAAAAAAACAGTGAGCCTGGGGCTTTCGGTCAAATCAAACTCGCGGCACCGCGCGCTGGGCGGCGCCGGTGCCGTATGGGGAGGCCTTTCGGCGCCGCTTGATGCGGTTGACCTTGAGGAGCGCCCGTGGAGCGCGCCGTGGCCCGTTGCGCGGCAGGAGCTTGAGCGGTATCTGGACGAGACGCAACGGTACGGCTTTCCCGCGCTGGCGGAATTTGCGCACCCCCGCCCGTATTGGCCGTTTAAGACCCTGCAGGAAAAATTGTTTCTGGCTATACGCCCGCCGTATAACTTTGCGCGGCTGAGGACGGTATTTGAGCGCGACGGCGTTGATATTTTTTTAGAGGCGACCGTCGTCAAACTTACCTCTCGCGTCGAAGGGGGCGCCGCCGCGGTCGCCGAAGCGGTATGCAAAACGCCGCAAGGCGCGGAGTCGCGCGTGCGCGCGCGGGTGTTTGTGCTGGCCGGCGGCGGGATAGAAAATCCGCGCCTACTGCTCGCCTCGGCGCTGGGGAACGCGCACGACCAGGTCGGGCGCTACTTTATGAACCATCCAAAAGGGTATGCCGGCCGCCTGCGCCTCAATGCACCGCTACCTGCCACAAGCCCCTACTTGCCGCGCTCGAGCGGGGGGCGCATGCGGTACGCGGGCCTCGCCCTGCCCGAGAGCGTCCGGCGCGCGGAGGGCCTGCTCAGCAGTTATGTGCAGTTCGAGCCGGACCTGGGATTTTTGCAGCGGTTCGGGTTTGCGCTGTGGCGCCGCCTGCCGGCGCGGGCGGGCGGCCTGTTTAACTTGCTGCGGCCGCGCACCCTGCGCTTGCGCTGGTTTGCCGACATGGAGCCGCGGCCGGACAATCGCGTCACACTTTCGGACGAAAAAGATTGTTTTGGGGTGCCACTGCCGGCCGTCAACTATGCGCTCGGCCTCCGCGACAAAAAAACTTTGCAGGCGCTCCACGCGCGCCTGGGGGAGGAGGTGCGGCGGCTCGGCCTCGGGACCCTTGAGGGCACTGCACAGGAGGCCGTTGCCGCCGCGGTGGACGACGCGAGCCATCACTTGGGCGGCACGCGGATGGGGGACGACCCGCGCACCTCGGTGGTCAACCGGGACTGTCTGGTGCACGGCTCGACAAACCTGTACGTGGCGGGAGGCTCCGTATTCCCCGCCGGAGGCTCGGCAAACCCGACCTATACCATCGTCGCGCTCGCTATCCGGCTCGCGGAGCACTTGCGCCGCACCCTCTCCCCGCAGACCGAGGCGGCTGAAGAAAAAAATACCGCGGGGGACGGCATTATTATCATCGGCGCGGGCGGGCGCATCTCCGGAGACGTCGTGCCGGCTCTAGAGTCGCTTGCGGGAACCCTTTCCATCCTCGGCATATACGCGCGGCACGCGGGGGCGGTCTTCGGTGCGAGCCGGCGCTACGAGGTGCGGCCGGTCGCAGAGTTGACCGCCGGCACGCTCGCCAAAGCGCGCTTTGCGTATGTGGCGGTGCCGCCCGCGTCTTTGGGTGCGGTGCTTGCCGCACTCCCGCCGTCTTTGGAACTTATTGTCGACACGCCGGCGCCGCTCGAGCGCGCTCTGCAAAAAAAACTCCTGCAATATAAGCGCGTGCACATCGCCGAGGACAGCGTCTTTTTGCCGTGGCTGTCGGACGTCAAAAAACCCGTGCGCACGATGCTCTGCGACCGCTCGGTCTACCGCTACCACGGAATCGCGCTCATCAAGGCGTTGTGCGGCAAAGTGCGCTTTGGGTGGCGGTGGGGCAACACGCTTTGGCTGCGCGCGGGAAGCGCATGGGTTAAAATTATCGAGCCGCGCGATTACGAGCACGGCAGGCTGTTTATAAACGGCCAAGAAATTGAGGGAGTGGCACCGCGCATGCATGAACTTAAGCGCGAGGGTTTGCGCCGGCTCCTCATTGCGGCCGCCAAGGGGGAAAAGACCTGGAGCCTGCAAGACGGCATAAACGACGCGCGCATCGACCACCTGTTGCACCGCTACCGGATTTATATATCCCTATGAATTTTAAATCCCTTGAAAATTTTTCTCTGTTGGTTTGCTGTCTTGTCTATGCGCTTGTGCGCGGCGCGGCCAAGCGCCCGGCGCCGAGTCCTAAGCGGGTCTGTATTATCCAAACGGCGAAGATGGGAGACATGATATGCACGACGCCGATGTTTCGGGCGGTTAAAGAGCGTTATCCGGAGGCGGAGGTGATAGTTGTAGGTGACGTTGTTAACGAGCAGACACTGCGCGGCAACCCCGACATCGCCCGCTATCTTGTGTGGCATGGAGGTTCTTTTGCGATGGCAAAGAAGATGCGCGCGCTCGCGTGCGACTTCGGCTGTACGGCGGGGCCCGACTTTTCCGGCCTTGCGGCGCTCTATTTGGGCGGCGTGCCGTGCATAGCCGCTCCGCAGATTGTGGGCCGGCAGAGCCCGCTTGAAACCAAGGGCTACCGCATGCTCCGCCGGTTGGTCGTTGTGGTACCGCATGTCTTTAATACGTACGCGGCGCGGGAATACCTGCGCCTGCTTGAGCCTATCGGCGTGGCAAGCGAGGATACCCGCAAGCACCTGTACTACACTACCGAAGCCGCCGCATCGGTACAGAAGCACTTGCAGGACGCGGGTGTTGAGCAAGAGCCCTTTGCGGTTATCGCCCCGGGTGCGGGCCACAAGTCAAAAGAATGGCCTCCCGAGCGTTTTGCGCAAGTGGCCGGGTATATTGCCGGACACTATATGGCGGTCGCGGTCATCGGTGCCGCCGGCGACCGGCAGGAAGTAGCTGAGGTGTTTGCCCACACCTCGAACCCGCGCGTCGTCAACATGAGCGAAAAGCTTTCTATCGAAGAACTTAAGGCGTTTATCTCCCGGGCAAAACTTTTTGTAAGCGCCGACGCGGGGCCTTTGTATATAGCGGAGGCGTTTGGCGTCCCCACCATTGATATTGTCGGCCCCGCAACCGATACCGCGCAGCCGCCGCATGGTCCCCGCAACATCGTATTGGTACCTCCGCGGGAGCGGCCGCAGATGTTTATGTTTGATGTGCGTCACTTCGACCCGGTAGAGACCAAGCGCCAGGCCGAGGCGACTACGGTTAAAGAAGTTACCGGTGCGGTCGACAAACTTTTTCTCTGACGTTGCCGAGCGTAAGCCGCCTTGATACGATAGGTCTCAGATGGTCTTACGTTATCCCAGCAACAGCTGCAAGGAGAACCGCAATGAAACGGATGCTTCTGGCGGCTCGTTACTACAGTATCGAACCGCTTGGAATTCTCTACTTGGCCGGCCTCATACGCGATGCCGGTTGGGAGTGCAAAGTCGTGCTCGTCAATGAGTTTGATTTCGAACCGCTCTACGACGAAATCCGGCGTTGGCAGCCTGATTTGGTGGGCTTCCAAATCTGGACCGGCTATCACAAACCGGCCTTTATCGCGTGCGATACGGTGAGGGCGATGGGCGTTCCGGTAGTTATCGGCGGCCCGCATGCGACGTACTTCGACCAGGAGTGCGCCCGCCATGCGGACTTCGTGGTTAAAGGCAGCGGTTTCGGTCTTTTGCGGGGCATTCTCGAGCGCTCACTTTCGCCCGAGGTGCACTTCAACAAAGAGGGCCGGGCGGACGCCTTTCCTCTTCCGGACCGGGACCTCGTCTACGACGCCTACCCCGAACTGGGACGAAGCCCGATTAAAAGCATCTTTGCTTCAGTCGGATGTCCCATGACCTGCACGTACTGTTATGCCCCCGCCTTCAACGAAATGCATGGCGGGTTCAAGCTTACGGTGCGGCCGGTTACGGAGATCATCGCCGAAGCCGTCGCCACGCTCAAACGCTGGCCGCTCAGGATGGTTTACTTTCAGGACGACATCTTCGGCTACGACAAGAAGTGGCTTGAGGAGTTCGCCCTGCGATGGCCCGTCGAAGTGGGTGTGCCGTTCCACGCGCAGATACGTCTGGAACTCGCGAGGCATGATGCGGGGAGCAAGCGACTCGATCTCTTTGTGCGGGCAGGGTGCTCGGGCATCACGCTCGCCATCGAGTCGGGTAATGAGTTCCTTCGCGACCGGGTGCTCTTTCGGCATATGCCGGACGCGCTCATCGTGGAGGGTTGCCGCAAAATAATGGACCGCGGCATGACCCTGCGCACCGAGCAGATACTCGCCGTGCCCTTCTCGGACACGGCGACCGACCTCGCGACGCTCGATCTCAATAACCGGATCAATCCTACGATGGCATGGACCTCAATCCTCGCCCCGTACGGCGGAACCGATATGGGAACGATCGCCAAAAACTTCGGCTTCTACGGGGGAAACAACGACGACCTGTCGGAGACTTTCTTCGACCGGAGTGTCCTCCAGCACGTGGCGGGAGGCCCCCGCGACATCGAGTCTGTCGTCAACGGTCTCGGCATAAACCCCAAGGCGCCGCCCAAAGAGCAACCGCTCGTGCGGTTGCACGCGATACGGGACGGCTCCGCAGGCATCGTGATGAACGGCGCCGAACGGCTGGGGACTATCGAGTATCTCTCTCTGTCAGAAAACGAGCGCTACGCCGCCGACACCGTTCGGCTGCAAAGGCTCTTTAACTGGCTCGCCAGAGTGCCGCGTGCCGAAACGCTCGGCAAACGGCTGGTCTCGATAGGGGACAACGCCTGGAGTTGGGAGCAAATCGGTCGTGAGACCGACGAGCATCTCCGGCAGTTCGGGTATGCCGCCAAGCTTGCGGAATGGAAACACTCGCTTGCCCGCGAAATGGGGGTTGTGTCTCCCGACGAACTCCCCGAGCATGTTATCCAAAACCCGGCCTACTTCGCCTTCTTGCCCGAGGGCGGCGTACTGGCGGCTCAGGCGGCGGCAAAGGGTGTCTTTGACCCCGCCCACACCACCCAAGAGTCGCTCGACGAACTGGGAACGCTCACCCGCAGGCATCTGTTCCACTACGGTCTCTACCAAATAGAGAAGGGGAGGAATCCGGTCGCTTCGGTCTAAACAATACCCCTGTGCCATAACGGCACGGGGTTTTTCTTTTGGTTGACTGTCGATACAATACCGTGATATGGTCAGCGCAGATTGTCAATAAAGGGAGGCACACGTGCTGCACAACCTCACTGTTGAAAGATTGCTCAACGTCGAAGACCGAAGCACGGGACTTTTTATCACTGAGGCGGAGCTTATCGAGACTCCGTCGCAGATTAAGGTCTCGATTCCGCCGGAGGCGCGCGTCGCGATAGACCCGCCGGGCCGGTGGGAGCTGTCAAAACCCGAGAACCGTCTTTGGCGATGGTCGGCGGGCGGGGCGCTCACGCTACTGCGCTTGCGCGATTGTCTGGTGGCCGTGGTCTCGGTGTCGGATGCGCATCTGCCCAAGTGGGCAAGCCATCTTACCGCCGCGACCGGCTTCGCTCCTTCGGCGGAAGAATGGACCAAGCCGCTGCGTCTTATGCGCGAGGCGTTCCGTTCTCTCGCTATAGCGACGCCGACCGGCCTGTTGGTGCCGTCATTCGAGAGTCCGGAACTTGACGCGCTGGCGTTCGGCACCGTACCCTCGGTACTCAACCGCATCAAGCAAGAGGATGCCCTGCCGCCGGTGTACCACATGGAGCTCTTTAATATCGTGGGAGCGACCCTGTTGCCTCTGCGCGGCGAAAAGGAAATAACGGTCAGTGTCGACAATACCGAGTGTGCACAAACCCGTGCGCTCCCGGTGCTCGACCCCGACACCCGCGGCATCGATCTCATGCACGCGTTCGAGATCGACCTGCGCGTGTGCACCCTCGACGACATCTCGGTCTTTCACGTTAAAGAGGCGGACGGCCGGGCTAAGAACGCAGAGGTTTGTCTCCTTGAGCTCGATAAGGATTACAAACCGCTGCGTGCCGCCCGGTCGTACCGCTCCGGCGGGGTTGTTGCCGGACAGGCGGACGTCTCAAAAATGTCGCCTGTTCTGCGGGATACATTCCGCGCTCTGTGACCAGTAGGCTCTGCCCGCATGCAGGGCCTATTTTTTATACCGTTTTACTATCGTCCGGATAATATCGGTTGTAGATTTACCCTTGGTGTGCGGGGCAAGAAATATCCTGCCCCCCGCCTCCTCGACGGCTCTTCTCTCCGCCTCAAAAGCGGGAGAATGTTCGCTTCCTTTCCCTTTGGCGTGGATTGCCGGACGGATTTTTTTGATCCACACTATCGGGCTCTTGTTTGAAAAAACAAATACATAATCGACACAGGCCAGCCCCGCGAGCATTAGTGTGCGCTCTTTGGCGGTCACGATAGGGCGGAGCGGCCCCTTATTTCTGCGCACAGAGGCGTCGGAGTTTACTCCGACGATAAGGATGTCGCCGAGTTTTTTTATTGTTTGGAGATTTTTTACATGACCGGAATGCAGTATGTCGAAACAGCCGTTTGTGGTGACGACTTTTTTCCCCTGCTTTCGGGCAACTGCGGCGATATTCGCTGCCGTTTTGATTGAAATATTTTTTTCTTTTATCACGGGAGAATGCTTGCCATTATAGTCCAGCTGTGGTATTCCTGCAATAGAATCGGCATTTGAAATGTTCCACAGGAGGGCTTGTCGTGCAAGCATACGAGAAGTTTCTCGCGACCCAGCAGCGGAAGTATGACGGCATACGTGCCGCGGGCTCGAAGGTAAGGGCGCAGGGCCTCCGGCTCGACCCCGCACTCACGGCCCGCAACGGTTGTGCGTCTATCGCTCTGTCACACCCGGCGCCCATTGCGCAGAGTGCGGAGGAGTTTTCGCGCGCAATCGCCGGGGCGGTGCCGGCGCTTGTCTATACGGCAAAGGATATCCATACGACGCTCTGTTCGGGCAAGACAACGGCGGATTTCTTCCCGCGGCGACGCGCCGGCGAACTCCGTAGGGAACTCTACGGTCTTGCGCGTGTGGCGGTGTCGGTGCTGGAGTCTTTGCAGCCGGGCGGCGTGCGTATAAACTTCACCGACTATATCCATACCGACGCCGTTGCAATGATGGCAGGACGGCCGGACAAAGGATATGTCGGTCTCATCTGCGGTTTGGTCGAAGCGGCCAAGAAGGCGGGGTTGGAAGTTTATCCGGCGATAGATGCCCACGTGACCGTCAGCCGCTTTACGGCAGATGTGTCCGGTGACAAGCTCGATGCGTTTTTGGAGCTTATGCGGCGGGCTCCTCCCGGGGTGAGTGTCCCGGAAATACTGCATGTCGGATACAGCCATTGGGATGCCGAAAGTCCGGATACAACCAATGGCCACTTCAGTCCTTATTACAGCTTCCGATTCTCTGCGTTCTAGTATGTGGACGCCCCGCACTCCGTGCGGGGTTTTTCTTTGTCCGCTGCGGCGGTATGATGGTGCTACCGTAGACCCATGGAACTGAAGCCCCAAATGCAACCGGCAGAAGTCGCGCTTATGGAGCACACACTTTTGTCATACGGCCCGCACGTCGACGTACTCGAGTGGGGGAGCGGCGGCAGTACGGTGTACTACACAAAATTTTTGCGCGAAAAAGGAGTTTCGTACACCTGGACAAGCGTCGAATATAACAAGCGGTGGTACGAACGCGTCAGTGACCTAGTAAAGTCAGACCCGAACACCAAACTTGTTCTTTTTGACGTGGGCAATGATGTCCTGCGCCAGCGCGATTTGCCGATGGACGAGTACGTCAACTATCCGGCGACGCTCGGTAAAAAATATGACGTCATCTTTGTCGACGGGCGCAAACGCCGCCGGTGCGTGCTCGAGGCGGCCAGACTGCTTAACCCCCGCGGCGTTGTCCTTTTACACGATGCACGACGTACGTTCTATCACTGCGCCTTTGCGGCCTACCCCGACAGCCGCATCCTGCTGTGGAGCGGCCTGTGGCAAGGTAAGCTCGAAGACCCCGGCTTTGCCCATTGGGCCATAAATTTGCTATTGTATTGGTGTTTCCGCCTCTATACTTTTTCCTTTCGATTTCGTCCTCTATGAAAACACTTGTAAAAAATCTTCTCGCAAAAGCAGGGTATGGTTTGGTCGGTATTAAAACATTCCGTAGGCTGAGTATGCCGGACATATTGTCCCGTAGCGATTTTTTTAACCTCTATTTTTCGCGTATTCCCGACGACTTCTTCTTTGTGCAAATAGGCGCAAACGACGGCATAAATCACGACCCCCTACACGAGTACGTTACTAAATACAACCTTTCAGGTCTTGTGGTAGAACCGCAGCCGGACGTATTTGAGTTACTGCGACAAAACTACAAACACTTTAAAAAAGTCACCTGTCTTAATTTCGCCGTCGGTTCTACACCGGGCAAACTTCCTTTCTATACGGTAAAGGAAAGCACCAAAACCCCGCAGAACTTCCTGTCCGTCACCAGCTTGGGCTCTTTCAACAGAGATGTGCTCGTGCGTACGCTTCGCAAGCAAATGAAAAATCCCGAACAGCATATACAGGAAATACAGGTCAACACGATTACCTTCTCCGAACTTACCAAAAATGTTAAAAAAATAGACTTCCTGCAAATTGACTGCGAGGGATACGATTGGGAGATACTAAAAATGGTTGACTTCGATAAGTTTTCTCCCAGTATCATAAATTTCGAAAACAATCACCTCTCAACACAGGACCGGCAAGCCAGCGAGGAGCTTCTCACTTCGAAGGGATACAAATTCTTCAAATACAACATAGACACATGCGCGTATAAAGTATGAAAAAACAAAAAAGAGGTGAGTTTTTTATTGAATGCATTAAAAAAATGTGCGCCCGCGGCGGTTTAATGATTGACATTGGGGGCTCGTTGCGTATAGATTCCACTAAAAATAACCGCTTTATAGACCGCCCGTGGCTTAAAGAGGAACTGGCCAAGGTCGACTATAAGATTTTAGATAAGGTCTCCGATTTTAATCCAGACATTGTTGGTGATGTACACGATTTGCCCTTTGAAGATGGAAGTATAGATAGTGTTATTTGCATTGCAGTACTTGAGCATGTAGAGGAGCCGCAGAAGGCGGTCCGCGAGATATATCGAGCACTAAAGCCGGGCGGCATGGCAATGTTCCAAGCTCCCTTTATTTACTATTACCATCCTGAAAAGGGCTACTACGGCGACTTTTACCGCTTTACCCACGACGCTTGGGAGTACATGTGCAAAGATTTTAGCCACGTAGAGATTGCTCGCTTGCGCGGGCCTTTTAGTGCACTGGCTAAGTTTATTCCGCCTATAGCAAATTGGCCTCTCTGGTTTTGGTTAGATACTTTTAAACCAAATAGTCGCCAAGTAGGCGGCTACTCGGTGTTTTGTGTTAAATAGTCTATGAAAATCGTATTTTTACAGGACGACTTTCCGCCGCAGAGCTTTGGCGGGGCGGGCATATCTACCTTTGAGCTGGCGCAGGGCATGTACAAAGCCGGGCAGGAGGTTTTTGTCATTACTACCTGTAGAAAGGAGAGCGACGCAAAAATATTTGACCATGAGGGGATCAGAGTCTTT
Source organism: Patescibacteria group bacterium (assembly GCA_038056365.1). Lineage (GTDB taxonomy): Bacteria > Patescibacteriota > Minisyncoccia > Phycocordibacterales > SBAW01 > GWA1-54-10. Next base: position 3,677 of record JBBUFU010000006.1, on the reverse strand, counting down.
CGGATAGCAACTACTATTCCGGAGAGGTGGCGTTCGTATAGGTGCCTGTACAACAGGCAAGCCGTCCGCGAGGTAGAGCGGATATTGAGCGAGATAAAGCCGGATGTGGTGCACGTCAATAACGTACATACCCAACTTTCGTATTACTGCCTAAAAATTGCGAGGAGGCACGCCAAAGCGGTTATATTTACCGCCCGCGACGTGATGACGTTTAATTTTGCAAAATTGACGACCAAAAAATATCTGGAGAACTTTGACGCCCGCACCACCTGGCGCGACCATATTGCTCAGGCGGGGAAGCGATATAACCCCTTGCGCAATTGGTTTATCAAAAGGTATCTGCGGTATGCGGATAAAATTTTTGCGATAAGCAAAGCTTTGCAAAAAGCGCTCTCACAAAACGGTATTAAAAATGTTGAGGTGATATATAACGGTATCGATGTTGAAAATTGGAATGGTACGAGAGACTCCGCCCTGAAGGATAAAAAAGTTATTTTGTTTGGCGGCCGGTTGAGCGAGGCAAAGGGCGGCGAAAAGACCGTTGAGGCGCTTGCGCAGATAGTAAAAGGAGAACCTCGGGCCGTCCTTTTGGTTGCCGGCAAAATAGATGAGTACGCCGAAACAATGAAAAAGAAGGCGCAAAGCTTGGGTATTGCCGATAAACTTATATTTACGGGATGGATAGACGGCCAAGCTATAAAAAACGCCTACGCATCCGCCGATGTCGTGCTTATGCCGTCGATTTGTTTTGACGCCTTCGGCAGGGTCAACATTGAGGCCATGGCGTCTAAAAAGCCCGTGGTCGGGACCTGTTACGGCGGCACCCCCGAGGTGGTTGTAGACGGCGTGACCGGCTATATAGTCAACCCGCTGTACCCCGAGCAGATTGCACAAAAGACGCTCGACCTGCTTAAAAATCCCGCAAAGGCCGGGCAGTTCGGCCGGGTCGGCTATGAGCGGGTAAAAGTTGAATTCAACTTAGACGATAAGGTAAAACAGTACCTTTTGTGCTACAAAGATTTACTCGCGAGGCGGTACAACCCCCGATAGAGTTCAATTCTAACAGGTAGCAAAACCGTAGTTAACTATTAATCGCTGGCGGCCGAAAGTACCGGCAAGACCGCAGCTTTGCGCTGCAGTCTTTGCTATCCTTTTGCTCCTAAAAATGCTATACTGTAGGCATGAATAAAGCGTCTCTCCAGAGCCAAAAGGGAGGCCAGCGGAGTTACACCATCGGCCGCCACGCTTTCGCAAAAATCAGTGCCGTAGAGGGTATTGTCTTGACCGAGGACACACAGAAGGATTTTCAAGCGTTTGAAGAAAAAAACCTCTCTCATAAAGACCGCCGCCAAGCAATCACCAAAAAGTACGTCCATTAGCTCCGGCATATGTACGACGCGGTAACCGACTCATATTGCTACGAAGGGGGGATGGTTCTCAAGAATATACCAGGCATCCGCGATCAGGCCTCACTCAATGAATTCGAGGCGGCCATGACTATGCAACGCTCAGATGAGCCGCTCCCGCCCGGCGAGTTGAGCGTTGCTCATTACTGTGCCATCCACCACCATCTCTTTCAGGACGTGTATGAGTGGGCTGGGAAGTTTCGGACCGTGCGCATAAGCAAGGGCGGCAGCGCTTTCTGCTATCCTGAATATATCGATCAGGAGATGCAAAAACTCTTCGACGGTCTCGAGCATCAAAACTACCTCCACGAGCTCTCGGCTGATGTATTTGCAACCAGAGCCGCGCATTTCTTGGCGACACTGAACGCCATTCATCCTTTTCGCGAGGGCAACGGCCGGGCACAAACATCATTCATTCTGCTCCTTGCCGACCGCGCCGACCATCCGCTCAATATCGACAAACTCGTTCCCGGGCGTTTTATGGAGGCGATGATAGCCAGTTTTGAGAAAGACGAGCAGCAGTTGGCGGTGGAACTCAAACGACTAACCAGCCGCACGACAAGGTAAACCAATACCTTTTGTGCTACCAGAGCCTGTGTTCAAAACAGGGCAATATGCTAGAATGAAGACATGAAAAAAGTCGAGCAAATCTATCGATTTCCCGTGGTCATTGAGCGCGACAGCGATGGCTATTTTGCCACGTGTCCGGACATGCAAGGTTGTTATAGCCAGGGTGACACTTACGAGGAAGTGCTTGAAAATATTACAAGCGCCATTAAGCTCCATGTCGAAGACCGAAAGGCCGAGAACGAAGAAGTGAGCCAACCCAATACGGTATCTCTTTCTACGGTCGAGGTGTCGGTGGCATAGGAGTATGGCAAAATTGCCGCGCATAACCGCTCGGGAAATAATAGTGGTACTCAAAAAATGCGGGTTCGCTTTGTCCCGTCAAGACGGAAGTCATCAGATTTATAAAAACAAGGCAAGTAAGCGCGTGACTGTTCCGGTACACGCTTCAAAAATTTTGCACCCCAAAATACTCAAAAGCATTCTCAAAGACGCGGACATGACGCCGGAGACTCTCCGCGAACTCTTGTAATGACTTTAGATATTTTGTGTTACCATAGCCTACTATGAAAGTCGTCGGTATAGTACCCGCGCGCATGGGCTCGAGCCGTCTGCTCGCCAAGGCGTTGGCGCCCATCCTCGGCATGCCGATGGTGGGGCATTGCTACTTTAGGACCAAAATGTGCAAGGCACTCGACGAGGTGTACATTGCCACCTGCGACAAAGAGATTAAAGACTACGGCGAGAGCGTAGGCGCCAAAGTGGTCATGACCAAAAACACGCACGAGCGCGCCATGGACCGCACCGCCGAGGCTATCGAAAATATTGAAAAGGCAACCGGCGAGCGCATCGACATCGCCGTGCAGATGCAGGGCGACGAGCCGATGGTAACACCCGAGATGCTTGAGGAGTCCGTGCGCGCTATGGCGGCCGACCCCACAATCAACCTGCTCAACCTGATTCAGCCGATTACCGAAAAGCGCGACCTCGAGACCCCCGACGTGCTCAAGGTGGTAACCGACCTTAAGGGCAACATGCTGTACTACTCGCGCGCGACCATTCCCTACGACACCGGCAAGTTTGGCGGGCCGATGCCGTATCTCAAGACTTTGGGCATACACCTGTTTCGCCGGGACTTCTTGTTTGAGTTTTTGCGCATGGAGCCGACTCCCTTGGAGATAATCGAGTCGACCGACATGCTTAGGGCCCTGCAAAACGGCAAGCCCATCGCAACCTACACGGTCAAGACGCCGATTTGGTCGGTGGACACGCAGGCCGACCTCGACTTTGTGGCAGGCAAGATGAAGGACGACCCGCTGGTAACCACCTATGTCAAAACAAAGTAAAATTGCCGTTATCTCAAGGACTTTCTCTAACACCCCCGAGCTGGTAGGGGAACTAAAAAAACATTTTACCGACGTACGGCTTAACCCCGCGGCTAAGCTCGCCGGGGCCGCGCTCTCTGAGTTTATCGGCGACGCCGAAGGCGTGGTGCTCGCGCTCGAGCCGTTAGACGACGCCGTGCTCGCCGCGTGCCCGAAGCTCAAAATAGTTTCGAAGTACGGCGTCGGGCTCGACAATGTGGACCTCGGGGCGTGCGCGCGCCGCGGGGTCAAGGTCGGCTGGGCAGCCGGCACCAACAAGCTGTCGGTGGCCGAAATGACGCTCGGCTTTATGTTGGCACTGCTCCGAAATTTGTATAAA
>JBBUFU010000005.1:0-2100 GCA_038056365.1 Patescibacteria group bacterium | reverse complement strand
GCCTTTGACTTCGTGGGGGTCGCCGCCTTCGGGTGGAAGTTAGGCCTGGTCTTGGCGCTCTTGGGCGGCCACCTGGGGGCAACCATCGCATTTTTTATCGCTCGGTATTTCAGAGAGTCCGCGGTTAAACACTTCGTCCCTCTGCAAAAACTCCACGAGTTCGAAGGGAAGTACTCGGAGCGGCAAAAGTTTTGGACCCTGGTGGCGGTGCGGTTTATTACCAGCCCGTTTTTTGACTACGTAAGCTATGCGGCGGGGCTCACCAAAATGTCGTACACCGCATTCATCGCCTCGACCTTTTTGGGCGTACTCCCGTTTTCGTTTGTTATTTATTATTTTGGAGAGATGATATTCAACAACGGGCTCTTGTACGCCGCATTCTTTTTTATCGGTATCGGGATACTCAGCGTTCTCTTTAGTAAGCTGCTGCTCAAAAAAGTTTTGTAGACATTCCGGGTCTTTTAGCGTATAGTAATTATTACAGAGCGCTCGGCGCTTTTTTGTTTTTCTATGGACATCCGCAACATCGCCATTATCGCGCACGTCGACCACGGCAAGACCACGCTTACCGACGCCCTTTTGCGTCAGTGCGGGGTCGCCGAAGAGGGTGTGTCGATGGACAGCAACGCGCTCGAGCTCGAGCGCGGTATTACCATCTACGCCAAAAACGCCGCGGTTGAGTATAGGGGGACAAAAATAAACATCGTCGACACGCCAGGGCACGCCGACTTCGGCTCTGAAGTTGAACGAGTCTTGAGGTCTATTGATTCTGTTTTGCTTGTAGTAGATGCCCAAGAGGGCCCGATGCCGCAGACGCGCTTTGTGCTGAAGAAGTCCTTGGAGCTCGGGCTTAAACCCATCGTCATCATCAACAAAATAGACAAGCCCGCCGCCGACCCCGCGATGGCCGAAGAGGCGGTGCTCGAGCTCTTTTTGGAGCTCGGCGCCAACGACGAGCAGAGCAACTTCCCCGTGGTGTACGCCATCGGACGCGAGGGTGTCGCCAAGAAAAAACTCACCGATGAGTCCAAGGACCTCACGCCGCTGCTCGACGTTATTTTGGAGTACGTACCTAACGCGCACTCGGAGGAGCTCGAACAAAAGCCCCTGCGCCTCCAGCCGTTTAACCTCGCGTACGATAACTTTCTCGGCCGCATGGCGGTCGCGCGCGTATACGAGGGGGTCGTCAATGTCGGACAAAATGTTTTTATCAAAAAGACGGGCGGCGAGACCCACACGGGCAAGATAGTCAAACTGTTTTCGTTCAGCGGGCTCAAAAAAATAGAGATACCTCAGGCGGTCGCGGGTGACATCGTGATGCTGGCGGGTCTGGGTCAGATCGACATCGGCGAGACGGTCTGCGCTACCCAGGACCAAGAGCCCCTGCCGGCCATCGCCGTAGACGAGCCGACCATTGCGCTCAACTTCCTCGTCAACAACTCGCCGTTTGCCGGCCGCGAGGGCAAGTTTGTCACCACGCGGCAGATACGCGAGCGGCTCCTGCGCGAGCTCGAGGTCAACGTCGGATTAAAAGTAGATTTTGCGAGCCCCGACGCCTTCAAGGTCTTGGGTCGGGGTGAACTCCACATTTCTATATTGCTTGAAAACATGCGCCGCGAGGGTTACGAGTTGCAAGTCAGCCAGCCGCAGGTCATCTTCCACGAAGAGGGCGGCCAAAAGTTCGAACCGTTTGAGGAGATAGTCATAGACACGCCGTCGGTATATCAGGGTGCCATCATCGAGCGCTTGGGCAAGCGCAAGGTCGTAATGAAGGACATGCGCGTGCACAGCGACACGGTGCGCATTATTTTTGAAGGTCCGACCCGCGGCATCTTGGGCTACCGCTCGCAGTTTATCCTCGACACCAAAGGGGAGGGGATATTTTCCTCGCGGTTTACGCACTTTGGTCCCTATGCCGGCGATATCGACAAGCGCGCGGCCGGCTCGATGATATCGATGGCCGGCGGCAAAGTGCTCGGCTTTTCGCTGTGGAACCTGCAGGACCGCGGCGTGCTCTACATATCTCCGGCGGTCGAGGTGTACGAAGGCCAGGTTATCGGCAACACCTCCAAGGGCGAAGAAATGTTTGTTAACCCGACC
>JBBUFU010000004.1:0-6071 GCA_038056365.1 Patescibacteria group bacterium | reverse complement strand
CCAATGCCAATGGTACGGATGTGTTTGTGGTCAAAGGCAACGGCAACGTCGGCATTGGCCCGACGAGCATGGTCACACGAGATACTTCAACAAAGGGCTCTCTGCAGGTGGGAGATGTCCTCATCATGCAAGATGTTGTCGGTAACCAGACGTCGTACGGTAGTAATGCGTACTATGACGGCACCATAGGCGGATGGAAACGCAACACAGCGAACTATGCGGCGTCAATGCGCATGGTTAGCGGCGAAATACGCTTCGAGGTCGCGAGCTCCAGCACCGCGGGGTCAATCCTCAATGCCTGGGACGGCACGGGCGCGGGCGGCGTTGTCGGCAAATTCGACCAATCTGGCAACTTCACCGTCTATGGCTCCGGCACTACCTGCGTCATCGGCTCAGGCACCGGCGCGACCAACTGCACCTCCGACCAACGGCTCAAGGCCAACATCACGGCGATTTCCGGTGCGGACGCCTTGGCCGGACTTGAGAAGATTCGAGGTGTTACCTTCAACTGGGCCGACCCGACGCGTCCGCAAGACCAGCGGGTAGGAGTCATCGCGCAGGATGTGATGCAGGCGTTCCCGCAGCTCGTCAGCACGGCGACGACCTCGTTCATGGGCGTGGACGGCCAGTACTACACCGTGGATTACGCTGCGCTCGTCTCTCCGCTTATCGCGGGTGTTAATGAACTCAATACGCGCGTCGACTCCATCCTCAACGGCACGGCGACCTCCACCATCACCAACGTTGCGTACCAAAACGCCTCGACCACCAACACCGACACGCTCTGCATCGGCGGGGACTGCCGCACCGCTTGGCCCGCTACTGCGACGACCACCGATTTGTCGGGCTACGCTCTGCTCTCCGACCTCTCGGGCTTCGCCACCACCACGCCGGACGTCTCCAACTTTATTACCAACTCCCAACTGGCCGCCGCCATCAGCGCGATTCCTACTGCAACTTCGACCGACCTCAGCGGCTACGCTCTGCTCACCGACCTCTCCGGCTTTGCCACAACCACCCCGGATGTATCAAACTTCATCACTAACTCGCAACTTGCCGCGGCCATCAGCGCGATTTCTACTGCAACTTCGACGGTCAACAATTACTTCTCCACGACTACGCTGGCCGACCTAACAGGCTACGCGCTCCTGTCCGACCTTTCGCCCTTTATTTCCTCTTCCTCCCTTTCTTCTACCCTTTCCAACTACGCACTGCTCTCTGACATCCCTTCGCTCACCGGCTACGCCAAGCTCTCGGACATCCCCGCGGCCGTTACTCTTGCTAACTTGAGCGGGACAGTAACGGGGGACATAGTGCCCAACGCCGACAACACCTACGACCTCGGCTCTCCCTCCCACCGCCTCGCCAACGTCTACGCCACCAACATCAACGCCGGCGACCTGACCTTTACCGAAACGGCCAACCCGGCCGGCTTCCCCACACACTCCTTTGTCCCCGGCGATGTCGTCTCCTTATATGTCTCCTCCACGGCCGGTAGCACCCACACCATCCCCATGGACCTCCAAACCGCCCTCAACACCGGCATCAACGGCGCTAACTCGCTCTACTTCAACACCTCGGGCGGGGTAGGCATCGGCGTGGCCTCCACCTCGGCGCTCACCGCCGAGCTTGATGTCCGCAAGGCCTCCACCGGCGACACCCGCCTCCTCAGCCTCAACAACGCCTCGGCCACGGGCAACCTGTCTTACCAAGCCTACATCGGCACCGGCGGCGACCTCACCATCGCCTCCAACGACAACTCCCAAGGCACCCGCCTCGCCGCCTCCAACCCGGTGTGGGGCCTTACGCTCGCCGGCTACTCAGACTACTTTGACATTGGACACGCCGTGTCCGGCTCGGGCGCCTTTACCAACACCTCGGCCTTCCGCATCACCAATGCGGGCCGCATCGGCATCGGCTCGACCACGCCCTTTGCCAAGTTCGCCATCAACCCCGTAGCGGGCGACACCAACCAGTTTGTCGTCGGCTCATCGACCGCCACCAGCTTTATCATCACCCCCGGCGGCACGGTGGGTATCGGCACAGCCTCACCCTCATCGAGCTTCAAGCTTGATGTCAACGGCGCGCTCCAAGCCGCCAACCTCCAGCTGACCGCCTCCACCACGCTCCAAAACTTCACCTTCCTCAACGCGACCGGCACCTCGGCAACTACCACCAACTTCTTTGCCACAACCGCCAGCTCGACGAATCTCTTCGCGCAGACGGCACAATTGGGTGGCGTGGCGGGGCTCACGGTGCCGGCAGGCGGGAATGTAGGTATCGGCACCGCGAGTCCACAAAAGAAACTTGAGCTGGATGGGGGTACGAATACCGACACCTATCTTCGTATCGGTAGCGGGGCGCAGTCTTCGGCATTTACATACGATATCGGCCGCGAAGCCAGCACGGGTTATCTCAAATTCTACGGCGGTCAAACGGGGGCCAACGGGTTCATATTCACCGGCGTAGACGGCGAGAGAATGAGAATAAATACCTCGGGCAATCTCGGCATCGGGACGGCAACCATTGGCGATGTCCTGCCCTCGGGTTTCAATTCCGATTCGGGGAATGCGCGGATTTTGGAGGTGCGGTCTGCTGCGGCGAGCGCAGGCGACGTAGGCCTGTTCCTGGCGCGGTCCGACGGCACCACGACGGGCCTGCAAATCTGGCACGACTTCTCGCAGGGCGACAGCTACATAGACAACCGATACAACAACGACGCCGGGAACATTAGGTTTAGGACGAAGACGGCGGGTACTCCGGTGGACGCCATGACGATTCTCGGCTCCGGCAACGTCGGCATCGGGACGGCGAGTCCCAGCTACACGCTCGACATTGCCAGCTCGACCCGCATCCGCAGCGCTGCGATCAGTAGCGGCCAGGTAGGCAACTCGCTCTTTTTCTCGGAAAGCACAACCAACGTTGCAGAGCTAGCAACGTATAACTTCGACGGCACTTACTACGGTCTTAAGTTCCGCGCCTGGAACGGCAGCGGCCTCGCGGACATAATGTCTATTAAAGGTAACGGCAACGTCGGCATCGGGACGACGAGTCCTGTGTCACTGCTTAGTTTGGCTGGGGCTACCTCGGCAACATTTGGCATGGAACTCACACCGACAGGATGGACAACTAAGCATCGCCTGGGTGTACCATACTCTGGTGACACACTCGTCCTCGGCGTTAACTCAAAACTCACTAGTGCTACGGCAGGCACGCTGGATGATACATCAAACGCTGGTGCCGGACTCATACTTTCGACCAACACTTTGAACTATGTTCAGGCTTCGGCGGGGAGCGGGTCGCGCACCTTCAGTTCAAGACTTCTTGTCGACTCCTCCGGCAACGTCGGCATCGGGAACGTGGCGCCAAAAACCTCGCTCCACGTAGCGGGTACGACGACGACCGCGACCATCCCTGCCGCCGGATTTGCCGGGAACGCGCAGCTCGCTCTCGGGGACTCGTCCAATGCCTACGGCCTGCTCACGGGCGTCTTAAGCACCGGCAGTGTGTACCAGCAGGTACAGCGATGGGACGGCACGGCAACGACGTATCCTCTTCTGCTTCAGCCAAACGGCGGCAACGTCGGCATCGGGACGACTTCTGCAACTTTTGGGGGGCAGGGCGCCCAAATGAATATGCAATTCATCTCTAACAACGGCGTTGGTTTTGGGATAAACGATTCGACGCCGCAGACTGGCGCTGCCTATCTTCAATTTAGAAACAACGTAACGCTCGTCGGGAGCATCTCCAACGCCGGGAGCAACACGGTCGCCTACAACACCACGTCCGATCGCCGCATTAAGGAAAATATCGCAGATACGAGCGCAGGGCTTTCGACCTTACTCCAGATACCGGTGCGCGACTTTGACTTTATCACTGACCCGACGCACGCGCGGACACAAGGGTTTGTCGCGCAGGAAGTCTATAGCGTGTACCCGTACGCAGTGACGGCCAACGGCGACAACGGCGTCGATGCGCTCGGCGCGTCATCGACGCCATGGATGGTCGACTACGGCCGCCTCACGCCGCTCCTCGCGCAGTCAATTAAGGATGTAAATGCCAAGGTGGACTCTATCTTGAACGGCACGGCGACTTCCACCATCACCAACGTTGCGTACCAAAACGCTTCGACCACCAACACCGATACGCTCTGCATCGGCGGGGACTGCCGCACCGCGTGGCCCGCCGTCGCAACGACAACTGACCTCAGCGGCTACGCCCTACTCTCCGACGTGTCCGCCATAGTTGCTTCAACGACGGCGGGCCTCGCCTCAATCGCCACCACCACCAACCTTTACTTCTCCACGACCACCAATATCTCGTACGCGACGACCACGGCCGATTTGACCCCATTAGAAAACGCCGTTGCGGCGCTTCAAACGGGGCAGGCCGGTTATGCCAAACTGAGCGACCTGCCCGACCTCTCAAGCTTTGTCTCAACCTCCAGCCTCGCCGCGGCTCTTGCAGGCATCTCAAGCACCACCAACGTCACCAACAACATCACCTACTCGACCACCACGATGGCCGACTTGACCGGCCTTGCAACCCTCTCGGACCTCGCCACTGCCACCTCCTCTATATATACAGCGCTGGCCGCTCTCTCCACCCCCGACCTCTCCTCGTACGCAAAACTTTCGGACATCCCCGCGGCCGTTACTCTTGCTAACTTGAGCGGGACAGTAACGGGGGACATAGTGCCCAACGCCGACAACACCTACGACCTCGGCTCTCCCTCCCACCGCCTCGCCAACGTCTACGCCACCAACATCAACGCCGGCGACCTGACCTTTACCGAAACCCAAAACCCCGCCGGCTTCCCCGCGCACACCTTTGTCGCGGGCGATGTCGTGTCGCTGTTTGTGTCCTCCACGGCCGGTAGCACCCACACCATCCCCATGGACCTCCAAACCGCGCTCAACACCGGCATCAACGGCGCTAACTCCCTGTACTTCAACACCTCCGGCGGCGTCGGCATCGGCGTAGCCTCTACCTCGGCCCTTACCGCCGAGCTCGACGTCCGCAAAGCCTCGACCGGCGACACCCGCCTCCTCAGCCTCAACAATGCAAGTGCCACCGGCAACCTCAGCTACCAGGCGTACATCCCGACCTCGGGCGACCTCATCATCGCGAGCAACGACAATTCGCAGGCGACGCGGATTACAAACTCCCGCCCCGTCTGGAATCTCACCCTCGCCGGCCTCAACGATTACTTCGATATCAGTCACGCCGCCTCCGGCTCGGGCGCATTTGCCTCGACCTCGGCGCTCCGTATAACGAACAGCGGTTTGGTCGGCATCGGCACTACCTCCCCGTACTCGATGCTCTCCGTGGCAGGGCAGGTGGTCGGCCAGAATTTTGTCGCCACATCGACGACCGCGGTCTCAAGCTTCCAACAGTTTCTCGCCACCAACGCTACATCAACTAACTTCTTTGCCACGACCGCCAGCTCGACCAACCTGTTTGCGCAGAGCGGCACGGTGGGCACACTCCTCACGCTCGGCTCGACCACGCTCCAAAACTTCACCGCCCTGCAATCAACTTCAACCAACGCTACCTCCACCAACTTCTTTGCGACCACAGCAAGCTCGACCAACCTGTTTGCGCAGAGCGCGACCATCGGCGGCCTCAACGGCCTCAACGTTCCCGCCGGCGGCAATGTCGGTATAGGCACAGCGAGTCCGGGCAGCCTTCTTTCTATCGGTGCTGCCTCCACCGGTTTTAACGTTGATTCTACCGGCCATGTTGGAATAGGCGCGGCTCCCAGCACCAATACGGGCTTTAATCTAAACGGCGGTACAATTACTGCATCCGCAGCTACCGCCCAGGGGATTGTTGTATCCGGAGCCACCACTCTTGCCGCCGCCGCCAATAACGATGTGTTGTCTGCGATTCGCGTCAACCCAATATTTAGTGATGGAGCTTTCACCGGAGTTACTCATTACTCACTTTATTCTCCAGGCACCGGTGTTTTGTATAACGCCGGCAACGTCGGCATCGGGACGACCTCTCCTTGGGGTAAACTGTCCATAACTCAAACCGGAACAGGAGGGGATCCTGCGTTCATTGTGGAA
>JBBUFU010000003.1:394-9498 GCA_038056365.1 Patescibacteria group bacterium | reverse complement strand
CGTAACAAGGCACGGGTAGCGGAAGCTGCTCGTGGAACAATTCAAATGAAATGCATTTCTGTATCTCGTACGAGTACAGAAATTGAATCGGCGATTGCATTCGCAAGAATGTAGCGTGATAGTGCTAATGCTAAATTGCACTCGGTTTGTGGCTCCCGCGCCCTAAAAAGCAAGGAGACCGTTAGAGCCCTCGGTACGCTGTAGAGTACGCTTTGAGTACAAGGCGGAAAACAGCGTAAAGAGCGGAACAAGAGAAAAGTAGTTTCTCGTAATTTGCTTGGTTTCGATTTTTACAGCACATAACCCCAAAAACGGGGGTCGTTTGCGTGCGAAAGAAATTAGATGCAGTAGGTGGTAAGCGGGTCGAAGCCGTTGAAGCCGACTGATGCGTAACTGGCCGTGTAGGCGCCGGTCGCGTGTAGGCGCAGGCGGTCGCCGACCTTGAGCGAGAGGGGGAGCTGATACTGAAACTTTTCGTACAGGATATCGACGGAGTCGCACGAGGGGCCGGCGAGCACTACGGGGCCGGTCGGACCCTTTTTCCCCACCGCTTCGATGCGGTATTTGATGGCCTCGTCGTGGGTCTCGGCCAAACCGCCGAACTTGCCGATGTCGAGGTACACCCACCGCACGTCGTCGTCGTATGATTTTTTGGAAATCAGCACGACCTCCGCCTCCAGCGTGCCGGAGTCGCCCACCAGCGAGCGCCCGGGTTCGGTAATGATGCGCGGCAAGTCGGCGCCGAAGTGTTTGCGGAGAGCCTCGTTTATCGCGGCGCCGTACGCCTCGACCGAGGCAACTTTGCTTTGGTAGCACGCGGGCAAGCCGCCGCCGATGTTTACCATGTCGAGCATAACGCCCTCGCGCCTCAGCGAGGCGAAGAGTTTTGCCGTGTCCTCAAGGGCTACCGACCACTGGTCCATACGCGTCTGCTGGGAGCCCACATGGAAGGAAGCCCCGCACGGTACCAAGCCGAGCTTGCGGGCCTGAACCAGCAGGTCGTGCGCCATACCCCTCTCGCAACCGAATTTGCGCGACAGCGGCCAGTCGGCACCCTCGCCGCTTGTTAGCAGGCGGCAAAAGACCTTTGAACCGGGGGCCGAGCGGGCTATTTTGTGGAGCTCGGCTTGCGAGTCAAAGGCAAAAAGCCGTATACCGCGCTCAAAAGCCAGCGCGATGTCGGTCTCTTTTTTTATAGTGTTGCCGAACGAAATGCGCGACGGCTCGGCGCCGGCGGCGAGCGCCAGCTCTATCTCCTTGGGGCTGGCGACGTCAAAGGACGAGCCGAGCGAAACCAAGAGGCGGATGACCTCGGGCGAAGGGTTGGCCTTGACGGCATAGTAGACGTCGGCTACGGGGAGCGCCCGGCGCAGGGCCTGGTAGTTAGACGAGACAAGCCCCAGGTCGACTACCAAGAACGGCGTCTTAGGTTGACGCTCTGCGATAAAACGGGACACTTTATCAAGTTTGGGTTTGCGCGCGGTGTCGCGCTTGGCTGTACGGGGGGAGCCTTTAAGAGTGGGCGTCCCAGTCTGTTGTTCCATTTCTTAAGTGCATGCAAGGATTGGTGTGGTAATGCGCCGTGCCGGGTCTCCCGCTCCTCGCGAAAGGCTGACCGCACCGACTCCTGAAAATAGATTTTAATAATAGAGCCTGTGCGCAGGAGCGCAAGGGTTTTTGGGCCCAAAAGCCCAAATGTGTGGATAACCGCTTTTGCCCTATTTTTTGTGGTCAGGCGTTCAATTTGCGCCGTCACGCAAATTGCCGCACGACCCTGCCTCGCGGCCCCGCCAGTGCGGGGCAACGCTCCGGCTCGCACAAAACCGCAAAACCTGCCGCAGGGCAGGTTTTTGGCGTTTTGTGCGCGCTCTAGGGATCGAACCTAGGACCTTTCGAGTATCAGTCGAATGCTCTACCAACTGAGCTAAGCGCGCGTAGATGGCATAGTAGCAAATATTCTGGTAGCGTGGAAGGCATGCCGGGGTGGCGAAATTGGTAGACGCACTACGTTCAGGTCGTAGCGCTCGCAAGGGCATGGAGGTTCAAGTCCTCTCCCCGGCACAGTCAGTTAATCGGGAATCGATAAAATTTTAGACGGGCTGTGGTGCCCGCTCACCAGCCGCACCTGCTTTGCGGGGACTTTAAAATATATGGCCACTAACTCGACAACTCGGCGGTTGGCGAGGTTTTGTTTGGCGGGCTCTTTGACCGCGGCTTTAAAGTGGTCTTTCGAAACCACCTCAAACTTTTCGGCCTTGGCACCCGCTTGCACGCGCACTTTTATATACATGCGCCCAGAGTAGCATACCGGGCGCGTGAGCTCTTCAGAGTTTCTTCATGCGGACTTTATACTGTTGAGCAATTATTCAGTAGCAATAGCCTTTTATACTTATGGACAACAATAATACGTGGGGGTGGGTGGCGGGCACAGTCGTCGTTATTCTCGTCATACTCGGCATTTGGTGGTACGTAAGCGCCAACCCGGCGCCCGCAGGCGGTACGGCGACCACGACGCCGGAGGTTGCGACGACTACCGGCACCGGCGCGGGCGGGGTCGCGGTTTCTAAAGAGATACGCACTTCTTCGACGGTTGCGCAGGTGGTCGCCAGCCTCTCGGGCTCGAGCAACTTTCAGTCTCTGCTTGTCTCGACCGGCGCCGTCGCTTCGCTCACGGGCAAAGGGCCCTACACGCTCTTTATCCCGACCAATGCGGCGTATGCAAGCCTTACGCCGGGCACCATTGCCAAGATGACCGCCGCGCAAAAACTCCGGCTCGCGCAGTATGCTATCGTCACCGGCAAGCGCCTCGATATCGATGCGGTCTCAAGCGGTCGCTACACGGCGCTTTCAAAAGACCCGATTAACTTCCAGGTCAACCTAGAAGACGGCAGCGTGCTGGTCAACAGCGGCACCGTCCTGCGGCAATATAAGGCGAGCAACGGTATCGTCTACGTGATGGATGCGGTCCTGGTGCCGCCGCAAACCGGCGGTGCGACGACCGGCTCGACCGGCACTCCCGTCCCTCAGCAGTAGTTAAAAAACCTTCTTAAACCCGCCGCTTCCTTTGCAGAAGCGGCGGGTTTGTCGCATGATAGCTCTATGGCGTATAAGGATTTCTTTGCCGGCAAGCGGGTTACCCTCATGGGTCTGGGACTCCTCGGTCGCGGGGTTGGGGACGCGGAGTTTTTGGCGCCGCTGTGTAAAGAAATTCTTATCACCGACCGCAAGAGCGAGCAGGAGCTCGCTCCGTCGCTTGCGCGATTAAAAAAGTTTTCAAACATCCGCTACGCGCTCGGGGGCCACAAAGAAGAAGATTTTACCGGCACGGATATGATTATCAAGGCGGCCGGCGTGCCGCTTGACTCTCCGTACGTTGCGGTTGCGCGCGCGGCCGGCGTGCCGGTGTACATGTCGACGGCATTGGCGGCAAAGTTTGCGGCAGAAGCGGGGGCGACCGTCGCCGGCGTAACGGGCACCCGCGGCAAGTCCACCGTCTCGCATCTCATACATCACTCGCTCAACCAGGCTGGTAAGCGCGCCCACTTGGGCGGGAATGTTCGCGGAGTCTCCACCTTGGCGATGCTGCCCGATATAAAAAGCGGAGACATTCTCGTGCTCGAACTTGATTCGTGGCAACTGCAGGGCTTCGGCGACTTAAAGATAAGTCCGCATGTCGCTGTTTTTACCAACCTCCTGTCCGACCACCTCAACTACTACAAAAGCAGTCCCGACGCCTATTTTTGGGATAAGGCGAATATTTTCCTTAATCAAAAAACAGGCGACCGTCTTGTGGTCGGGGCGCAAGCGCTAAGCCGGATACAAAAAGCGGTGTCGCCGGTCGCTCCGGTCGTGCCGCCGCCTCTGCCGCACGACTGGCGCATCAAGCTCATCGGCGAACATAATAAAGAAAACGCCGCATTGGCCGCGCTGGCGCTACGCATACTGGGGCTCCGCGATGAGGAGGTACGCAGGGGGCTCGAGAGCTTTGAGCCGATTGAGGGCCGCCTGCAGTTTGTGCGCGAAGTGCGGGGGATACAAATCTATAACGACAACAACGCCACCACTCCCGACGCGACCGCCGCGGCCCTGCGCGCGTTTGCCGGCAAAAAAATTGTGCTCATCACCGGGGGCTCCGACAAGGCACTACCGCTCGAGGAGTTGGTTCGCGAGATAGAAAAGAGCGCGGCCACCGTGGTACTTTTGCCGGGTGCGGGCACCGACAAACTAAAGGCCAACCTCAAGGCCTATACCGAAGCCGCCGGCATGCAAGAGGCGGTAGAGAGGGCCTTTGCGGCGGGCGGTGAAGTACTATTGATGAGCCCTGCCTTCGCTTCGTTCGGCCTGTTTAGAAACGAGTACGACCGCAACGACCAGTTTATGGATGCGGTAAAAAACCTCTAATGAAGAACAAAAAAATATACATGGTCGGCATCGGTGGCATCGGCATGAGCGCGCTTGCCCAGCTGTTTGCGGCACAAGGTGTGGCGGTCAGCGGTTCCGACCGCGAAGAATCGCCGGTAACGCGCGTGTTGGTGCAAAAAGGGGTATCGGTCGTCGTTGGCCAAGCCGCGGCCAATGTGCCAAAAGACGCCTCGCTCGTAATCTACAGCGATGCGGTCCCCCAAGATAATCCCGAGCGCGCCCGCGCCCGCGAGCTCGGCATCCCCGAGCAGTCTTATTTTCAGGCGCTCGGAGAGGCCGCCAAAACCAAACGCACCATTGCAGTTGCCGGCACGCACGGCAAAACAACGACCACGGCCATGCTCGGGCGTATGCTCATCGACGCGAGGCTGGACCCGACGGTCGTGGTCGGCAGTATCGTCACTGAGTGGGGGAGCAACTTCCGGCAGGGGAAGAGCGACCTTTTTGTGGTCGAGGCCTGCGAGTATCGCAGTCACTTTCTTGCTTTTAAACCCGAGGTATTGGTGATAACGAATGTCGAGTTCGACCATACGGACTTCTTTAAATCTCTTGCCGAGGTGCAGGCGGCCTTCGGCGAGGCGCGGGCCCAAGCGAAACAGGTAGTCGAACAAAAGGATTACAGCGCCGTGACTGTCCCAGAGCTCCTGGTGCCGGGGGAGTTTAACAAAGACAATGCGCGCGCCGCCAAGGCCGCCGCAAAACTCATTGCCCCAGAAGTTGCCGACCAAGTGTGGGACAACTCGCTCGCCTCGTACCGCGGCACGTGGCGGCGCTTCGAGTACAAGGGGCCCCTGCCAAAGGGCGCGCTTTTGTACGACGACTACGCTCACCACCCGACCGCGGTCGCGCTGACGGTTGCCGCCGCGCGGGAAAAGTTTCCAGGCAAAAAAATTGTCCTCTTTTTCCATCCGCATCTCTACAGCCGCACGCGCGACCTCTTTAACGAGTTTGCCGCGGCGCTTGCCGCGGCCGACGAAGCATATATTTTGCCCGTGTATGCCGCGCGCGAACCGCACGACCCCGCCGTGTCTCACGAGGCGCTCGCCGCCGCTGTTATGCAAAAAGGCGGGCACGCCAAGGCTCTGCCCGACTTTGCCGCGGCGACGGCCCGGTTGCGCGAACTGCCGGGCGACACGGTTGCCTTTACCATGGGGGCCGGCGATATCTACAAAGCGGGAGAACAGGCGCTTATCTAAAAAGAAAAAACCGCCGTTATTCACGGCGGCTGTTTATACTCGGGCCAGATTTGTGGCACCAACACGAGTCCTTTGTCTTTGGCGCATTTCTCGACAAATTCTTGCATATTGATGACACCGGTAAAGTGGTTGTTGGACAAATGCAGCGGCCGCGGCGTTGCATCGTACACCAGAAGCCGGCGATCGCAATGGGGGCATTGGTATGTTTTTGACGGCCGTATACGGCCGAGATACTTTGCTGGAATGTCTTCCATCCGCGTTCCGCACTCTCTGCAGTCTAAGGTCTCTTCACTGTTCATGAGAAGTCTCCGTGAGAAAGAAAGTCTACCTTTTATATACAAAATTTTGGGGAAACATGCTAGGGTAGCTCCATGAACGGCAAACTCTCCGTCGTGGCGACGCCCATCGGCAACCTCGAGGACATCACCCTGCGTGCCCTGCGCATTTTAAAAGAGGCCGATTTCGTGGCCTGCGAGGACACGCGCCAGACGCGCAAACTCCTGTCGCACTTTGACATCCACACGCCGGCCATCGCCGACGGAAAGGTATTGGGACTCTTGGCGCAGGGCAAGCACGTGGCGCTGGTAAGCGACGCGGGCACGCCCGGAGTTTCGGACCCGGGCGGAGAGCTGGTCGCCAAGGCGCGCGCGGCGGGCGCGCACATTGAAACCATCCCCGGTGCCTCGGCCTTGCCCGCGGCGCTCGCCGTCGCCGGCCTGCGCGCCGCATCTTTTGTTTTTTACGGATTTTTGCCGGTCAAAAAGGGGCGGGAGAAGTTGTTTACAGAAATAGCCGCACACAAACGCGCGGCCGTTTTTTATGAGTCGCCGCACCGGATTATGAAAACCCTTGAGTCCTTGGCGGCGCACTTGCCCGCAGGACGGCGGGTCGGGTTGTACCGCGAGCTCACCAAGATATACGAAGAGGCCCTTATCGGCACTGCCGTCCAGCTCCATGAGTTACTCACCGGCGACCCCCAAAAACAGCGCGGCGAGTTTGTCGTCATCGTCGAAGGGGAGTAAACTACGGTTATGTCTAAGGAGATGACCATAATCGCGCTTGGGCTTTGGATTATCGTCCTGCCGTATCTCGGCATCCCCGGTGATTGGCGCGTGGTTTTGCTGGTGCTCTCCGGTATCGGCATCGCAGTCACCGGCTTTCTTCTGCGCGGCGAGGCGATCTCGCGCGGCACACGGCCCCGAGCGCACGACTCGTACGTCGAAAGCTCCCAGCCTATGCATGTCCATGAGGAGTACAAAGAAGGCATCACGTCACTCAACTAAGTATCTCTGCGCCGCGGTCGCCGGCGGCGGCATCGCGGTCATGCTCGGCGTCTTTTTTTATGCGCCTAAAATAACCGGGGTTTCATTTGCGGATTGGGTCGCCACCTCGACCACGACGCCGCCCGCCACGCTGCCGCTCAATAAGGTCGAATACGACACGCGGCTCCTCGCGCTGGCGCACGTGCCACCGAGCAGCCCGTGGTACGAGGCTTTCTTGCAGGGGACGACAACAGCCTCGACCACTACTCCAAGGCCCGAGTGGCCTGTGCGCCGGGTATACCCCAACGCCGGAGCACTTTTGCCGTTTAACCGCATCGTCGCGTACTACGGCAACTTTTACTCAACCGGTATGGGCATCCTCGGCGAATACCCCGAGGCGGAAGTGCTTGCAAGGTTGCAGGTCGAGGTAGATAAGTGGCAGGCCGCCGACCCCTCGACCCCGGTCGTGCCCGCCATCGAGTACATCGACGTTACCGCGCAAGAAAGCCCGGGGAGGGATGGGGCCTACCGCCTGCGCATGCCCGACAGCCAGATAGACAAGGCGATTGCCATGGCGGCAAAAATAAACGGCATCGTCATCCTCGACGTGCAGGTGGGACTCAGCACCCTGCAGGAAGAACTGCCGCTCCTTGCAAACTATCTGGCAATGCCGCAGGTGCATTTGGCCATAGACCCGGAGTTTTCGATGCACAACGGCGAGCGGCCCGGCACGGTCATCGGCACCGTCGACGCCTCTGACGTCAACTACGCCGCGCGCTATTTGGCGCAACTCGTGCAAGAGCACAGTCTGCCGCCGAAGATTTTGGTGGTGCACCGCTTTACCGGGGGGATGGTCACGAACGCCAGCCTGATTAAGCCGCTACCCGAAGTGCAGGTGGTCATGGACATGGACGGGTGGGGATTCCCTGAAAAAAAGGAAAACACGTACAAGCGGGTCATAACCGAAGACCCGGTGCAGTTTGCAGGCATCAAGCTGTTTTATAAAAACGACTCCCGCGCGCCCTCAACGGGCCTCTTATCTACCACCACAG
Source organism: Patescibacteria group bacterium (assembly GCA_038056365.1). Taxonomy (GTDB): domain Bacteria; phylum Patescibacteriota; class Minisyncoccia; order Phycocordibacterales; family SBAW01; genus GWA1-54-10. The sequence goes on along the minus strand of JBBUFU010000003.1, from coordinate 1,566 downwards.
TAATGTCCCTAATGCCCGCCCCGATTTTTATTCAGTACCAATAGGGTCTTTACAGTTTGGTATACTAAAGGTCGAATGCAGGAGGACCCTAACCAAATAAACTTCTTTGCCCAGACCAACTCAAGGGGCAATGCGGTACCCTTTGGCATCAAGCGCAAGGACCGCACACGGCACATGTACGTCATCGGCAAGACGGGCATGGGCAAGTCGACCCTGCTCGAAAACATGGCCATTCAGGACATCCGCAACGGCGAAGGGATAGCCTTTATCGACCCGCACGGCTCGACCGCTGACCGGATTATGGAGTACGTGCCGGCGCACCGCCAGCGCGACGTGGTGTACTTTGCGCCGTTTGATATGGAGCACCCCATTGCCTTTAACGTAATGGAGGACGTCGGCTACGACAAGCGCCACCTGGTGGTCTCGGGCCTCCTTAGCGCGTTCCGTAAAATCTGGGTGGACGCCTGGAGCGCCCGCATGGAGTACATCCTCTCTAACACCCTGCTCGCGCTCCTCGAGTTTCCCGGTGCGACCCTGCTCGACGTCAACCGCTTACTCATCAACAAGACCTTCCGCAAAAAGGTGGTAGAGAACGTCAAAGACCCGCTGGTCAAAAGCTTTTGGGTAGACGAGTTTGCCAACTATACCGACCGCTACACGCAAGACGCCACGCCCGCGATACAAAACAAGGTGGGGCAGTTTACTAGCAACCCCTTAATCCGCAACATCGTCGGCCAGCCCAAGAGCTCGTTCGACATCAGGCAGTTGATGGATGACAAAAAGATTTTGATCATGAACCTCTCCAAGGGCCGCGTCGGCGAGGTCAACGCGACCCTGCTCGGCTCGATGCTGGTAACCAAAATATATTTGGCGGCGATGTCGCGCGCCGACGTGCCGCTCGAGACGATGAACAAACTGCCGAACTTTTACTTTTACGTCGACGAGTTTCAAAACTTCGCCAACGAAAGTTTTTCCGACATTCTCTCCGAGGCGCGCAAATACAAGCTCAATCTGCTTATTGCGCACCAGTACGTCGAGCAGATGGAGGAGGAGGTGCGCGACGCGGTCTTCGGCAACGTAGGGACCACGGTCGCGTTTCGCGTCGGGCCGTTTGACGCCGAGGTGCTCGAAACTATTTTTAATCCGCAGTTTACCGCCACCGACCTCGTCAA
>JBBUFU010000003.1:0-384 GCA_038056365.1 Patescibacteria group bacterium | reverse complement strand
GCGACCTACGGCAAGCCGCGCGCACAGGTTGAGAGCGCAATAGACGAGTGGCACAAACTCGACGCGTTTGTGCCCGAGACCAAGCCGAAAAAAGACTACCGTCCGGCACCCAAAACTGCTCCTGCTCCGGCCCCTGTAAAGGAAGCGCCGCCCCAGCACGTGCATCATCCGACCCCCGAAGTAAAGAAGGAGGTCGAGATACTGCACAAGGCGGCCGCGGCGCCCGCACCACCGCGTGCCGAGGAGCGCCGCACACAAGCGCCCCTGGTCGGGGAGGCCGCCCCGCACACCCAGCCGCAGAAGCCCCCGCTCGTGGGCGCCAAGAGCCTGCGCGAGGCCCTGCAGATGGCCACGGGCGCCAAGATACCCCCGCTCTACTCCGCC
>JBBUFU010000002.1:0-1377 GCA_038056365.1 Patescibacteria group bacterium | reverse complement strand
GCGCAAAAAGCCGTTTGCCGAAGACGTTAACTTGGCCGTCATCGCCGAGCGCACGCCGGGCTTTAGCGGCGCGGACCTCTACAGCCTGATGAATGAGGCCGCTATTTTAGCCGCCCGCGAAAACCGCAAAACGGTCGGGCAGTTTGACCTCATTCGCAGCATCGAAAAGGTGATGCTCGGCCCCGAGCGCAAGAGCCACGTGCTCAATAAGAAAGAAAAAGAGATAACCGCCTACCACGAGGCCGGCCACGCACTGGTCGCGAGCCTCTTGCCGTATGCCGACCCGGTGCACAAAATTTCCATCATCAGCCGCGGCCGCGCCGCCGGCTACACGCTCAAACTCCCGTTTGAGGACAAGCGCATGCAGAGCAAAAAAGAGTTTTTGGACGATATCGCGATGTCGCTCGGCGGCTATGTGGCCGAAAAAATAGTCTTCGACGACGTTACGACCGGCGCGTCGAACGACCTTTCGGTACTCACCGCATTGGCCCGCAGTATGGTCATGAGCTACGGCATGAGCGACAAAATAGGCACGATAGCGCTTGAGCAGGAACCTTCGGAAAAGGTTGCGGCCGAAATAGACGGCGAAGTCAAAAAAATAATCGACGAGGCGTACAAAAAAGCGCAAACCATCATCAACGAAAACCGCAAAGCGCTCAATGCTATTGCCGCGCAGTTGGTGGATAAAGAGACCATTGAGCGCGAGGAGTTCGAAAAACTGCTTGTCATCCACGGCATCACCCCGAAGAAAAAAGAGGAGATAACGGTCGAGCCGAAGGTAGTCAATTTTTAGGCAATAAAAAAGCCGCCGCGGTACTTTGCGGCGGATTTTTGCTATCCGCACCAACCCGACAGCCAGCAACTCGCTTTGTCGAGGGCTACCCAGATGAATGTAAAGGCGAGAGCGAAAGCGGCAACAGTTCCGCCGTTCCGTTTCAACCACATCCTGATAGCGCCGACGCGACACGCTAACCTCCACAGCCAGACAGGCTCCATGGAGTCGCGCTCTTCATGCTTCGACACAAAAGAGTTCATGGCCTTCCCCCAAGGGTTACGCTTGCATCTGCCGCAAAAGTACCACGGTTTTGAGAAAAGAAAAACCTCCCGCGGGGGCGGGAGGGGTGGGTTAGGCTTTGCCGAACAACCGGTTGAAGTACTCGTCGCTCAGGCGCATGGTGGGGATCCAATAGCCGGTGCGTCGGCATACCGCCAGACCGTAGTGATGGTCGTGGTAATCGTTGTCAAACGGTGACGGACGGGCGGTAGGGAGATGGACGGGTATAGGGCCTTGGATCATCTCAGCGGTCATTTTTACCTCGAACGCCCCACCGTCCCGTTTGAACATGCAGGTACGCACATCGCCCACCTTGAGCGACC
>JBBUFU010000001.1:0-6679 GCA_038056365.1 Patescibacteria group bacterium | reverse complement strand
AAAAAATATAAGTATGAACTCTCAAACACTTACCTTGCATATCAAGGGCATGCACTGCAGTGCCTGTACGCTTCTTACCGAAAGCGAGGCGCAGGAACTGCCGTACATCACAAGCGCCCGCTCTGACCTCAAACATCATACGATAACGGTAGGGGGGGACTTTGCAGGCAAGTCGCCCGAAGCGGTCGCGGCCGCATTAACCGACCTCTTGCACCCGCGCGGGTACACGGTGTCGGTCGAACGTCAGCATCATGCCAAAGGCTGGGCCGACTTTAAGGTTGCGGTGCCGGTGGCGCTGGCGTTTATCGCGGGCTTCGTACTCTTACAAAAATTAGGCATTGTTAACTTAGTGCCCGGAGGTTCCGTGACCTACGGCACGGCGTTCGTGCTCGGCATCGTCGCGTCGCTCTCGACCTGTATGGCCGTGGTCGGCGGGCTGGTACTGTCAATGTCGGCGACCTTCGCCAAAGAGGGAGATAAGGTGCGGCCGCAAGTCTTGTTCCACATTGGGCGGTTCATCTCGTTTGTCATCCTCGGAGGTGTCATCGGGGCCATCGGCTCGGCCTTTGCCCTCAGCGCGACCGCGTCGTTTGTACTCTCGTTCATAATCGCGGCGGTGATGCTGGTTCTCGGCATCAACCTGCTCGGCGTATTCCATTGGTCAAAACGGCTTCAGCCCGCCATGCCGAAGTTCTTGGCGCGGCACGCGCACGGCGTGTCGCGGCTCAACCACACCCTGACGCCGTTCCTGGTCGGTGTGGCGACGTTCTTCCTGCCGTGCGGGTTTACCCAGGCGATGCAAATCTACACGCTCTCGACCGGGAGCTTCGCCGCTGGGGCGCTTACGATGGGGGCCTTTGCGCTCGGCACCCTGCCGGTGCTCGCACTGGTGAGCTTTAGCTCCTTCAGCATCCACAACCGTTCCTACGCGGGCATCTTCTTCAAAACCGCGGGGCTTATTGTCATTCTGTTCGGGCTCTACAACCTCATGAACGCCCTCGTGGTCGCGGGGCTCATGCAACCGCTATTCAGCCTCTAACCCTGTATGAAATCAACCGCCATATCGATAGTAATAGCAGGCGCGCTCATCGGCGGAGCGATACTCTACACCGGAGTCAGCTCAACGGCCGGCCCGGCCGACGCTCCCGCAAACAATGTAAGCATTGTCGACGGTACACAAATCGTTGAGGTGTCGGTACAGGGCGGCTATCATCCGCGCAAAAGTACCGCCAAGGCGGGCGTGCCGACCGTACTGCGCTTCTCTACCAATAACACCTACGACTGCTCGGGCGCGGTGCGCATCCCGAGCATCGGGTACAGCGCGTTTCTCCCCGCGACAGGGAAGACTGACGTAAACCTCGGCACGCCGCAAGCTGGAGTGTTGCGCGGCATGTGCGCCATGGGCATGTACACGTTCGAAATCGACTTCAACTGAGCCGCTCATGTAGTCTTCAGACGCCACTCGCTACGATGAATGTTCGTTTTAATAATAACGAACTTCATAAAATGTATGGTAACGGTAGTAAATAATCCGGGCCCGAATTCTAACGATTCCGGCGCGGCGGGGTGGGCGGTCGCGGTTGTGATTCTTCTTGTGGTGGCCGGGGGACTGTTTTGGTACTTCCGCTACTATCGTGCAGCGCCCGCGCAGGCGCCCGGCACGACCATCCAGGTCAACGTGCCGACAGGCAACACTCCGGCTCCAGCACAGTAAGTAGGTGTGGCGCCGACACGCCCCACGTGTCGGCATCCTACAAAAATATAGAAAATCCCCGCTGATGCGGGGTTTTCTTATTTTTGTGGAGATGCCGGGAATCGAACCCGGGTCCAATAGTTGATGCAATGCGCGTCTACCTGACGTAGTTTACTTTAGTGTCTTGGCCCCTTGCATAAAAAGTAAACAAAAGCGCAATGGGCTAAAGCTCATTTCTTACCCCGCCTGACGAGCACTCAGGCGGTCGCATCCCGGTGATATAACACTCGTTCTTTCTCACGGGAGTCGAAAGAGGAGCGACGAATTACGCCTTAGCGTAGGCGAACTCGAAATCATTCGCCGTGAAAAACGGCGATGCAACTGATTTGGCAGTTATGGTTTGGGGCGGTTTAGAGAATCACCCCAGTTCTGCCGGGCAGCGCAGTTGCGTGCATCTACTGTCTAGGCCAATCATCCCCCTCAAATACCCGACGCTAAACCGGTGTTTGAGGCGGCGTACAGCCTACTCTCTGTGGAACAAGTGCCCAAATGTGGGGCAGAATCCTCAGCATGGTTCAAGGCCATGATCAGGATTCTGCCGGGGCGGTAGACGGTAAAATAGTCAGATACGCAGCTACATGTTCTTCAAGTCCCAAGTTTCCGAATCAGCAATAGACTCGGCGTCCTGGAATTTTTCGGTTTCGCGGTGGTCGGGGGCATCTTTCGGTTTGCCCACGATATGAAGGTGGTCAGCCAGGTTGGGTGTTGTTGAAACACCATCCGCCACATCAAAGTGGCAACGGGCCTGACCGTTTGACCGGAACCGCTGTGCGTGATCGCTATATCCGAGTGACATCGTCTCCTCCTTGAGTGGTAAAAAGCATTATCGCCTAACCACATTTCGGCACTCGTTCCTTATGAAATAAAAGGCGACGCCTTTTATTTGTTTTTCAAAGTCCGGTCCATCTCGCGCTTGGTGTCGCGCTCTTTAAGTATAGCGCGCTTGTCGTATTGCTTGCGGCCGCGCACGGCGGCCACCCGCACCTTCAGTACCCGGCCTTTAGCATACACCGTTAAAGGCACTATTGTCAACCCCTTTTGCCCCTCAAACGCCGCCAACTGCGCTATCTGGGCCTTGGTCAAAAGCAGTTTGCGCGTGCGCTCGGGCTCGTAGCCTTTGGGCATGTTGGCGCTCTGGTAGGCGGGGATAGAGGCCCCCACCAAGTACGCCTCGCCCCCTCTGACGACGATATGAGAGCCCTCGAGCTTACCGAGCCTATTCCGCAAGGCCTTAACCTCGGGCCCCAGCAACTCCAAACCCGCCTCGTATTCCTCGAGTACCTCGTAGTTCATCCGCGCCTTTTTGTGTTCCAGCAAGTTCATACGGTAGTGAATAGATTACGCAGTTCTTTGGTAAGCGCAAGCGCGTCGGCTACGCCGATGTCGAATGTTTTTGTAAGCAGCCGGCTGCTGCGGGTGGTCCTCGTTGACGGAAGTTTTTCGGGCTGGACGTATACCATTTGTACGGAGCCGGGCGCCGTAGGTTTGATTATAGTCAGCGGGTAATGCCCCAGGATTTTTTTCAAACGTCCGGGGGCGACCGCCGCACTGGCGCGCAACAGGCGCGCAAACCACTCGTACTTCGAGGGCATGTCGTTTATAAAAAGAATCCGGGTGGCTCCGAGGCTAACCGCATAGTTGAGCAAAATTTGCGGCGAAAGCCCGAAGGCCCCGTCTACATAGGCGTGTCCGCGCAGTGCCACCGCCCGGTGATAAAAAATGGGGTGGGCCTTGGTCGCGCGCAACAACTCAAAGGGTGACGCTCCGCTCCGCACGGACATAAACTCCGGCAAGCCTGTTTCGGTATTAGTCACCGAGACCAGCACGTCGGTGGAGGAGGCTTGTAGCCGCGCAATATCCAGCGGGTCTTGCTTCTTGAACACGTCGTCTACCAGATAATCGATGTCCATTATCTTCCATACCCGCAAGAGCGAGATAAACCGGCGGGTCGAAAGCAGTTTTGTCCAAATATGTTTGCCCGAGTCGTACTGTCCGGACGCAAAATAGCAGGCGCTCCCCGCACTCCCTGAAGCCGCGACCAGAAAATCGGGCGCTACCTTAAGCCGAGAGCCGAGCGCAAATAAAAATCCCGCGCTATAGACGCTGCGCATGGCGCTCCCGAGGCAAACAACGGCCGTTTTTTCTCCCTGCATTCCAGTCAATATAGCACTTTGATTGCAGGGTATTATAACCAGCATGCAAAGTCTGTTGCGCCTGCGCCACCCGGCCGTCTGCATTATCGACGTGGCCGGTTTTGCGGTGGCACTGGGTCTCGTAATAATTTTTCGGCCGTCTTTTATTACCGCCGTTTTGCCGCTTGCGATTGCACTCCAGTATCTTGTCAGCCTTGTGCACCACGCAATGCCGTTTACCGCCCTACGCTCGAAGTTAGACCGTGGGGTTATTTTTTTGGTAATCGGCGCCACCTACGTGCCGTACTGGGGCAACCTGCTCCCCGCACCAGAGGCATGGGCGCGCCTGCCGTGGGTAGGGGTATGTGTAGTGGTAGGACTCTGCCTTGTGTACTTCGGCGCCCCGGAAAAAGTTAACGGCGTTTTTTATGCCTTGTTTGCATCCGCGGGACTCGTCATTTCGTTTTACGAACTCCAGCAGTGGCTGCCGCCGGCCGGACTTGCCGCATTTTGGCTTGGCACGGCGTTATATGCGGCGTCGCAGGTTGCATACGAAGCAAGGCGCCCAGACCCCTTACCAAAACTCTTCGGCTATCGCGGGGTACAGCATTTGCTTTTGTTCGCCGCAACCACCATCGGCAGTGTCGTGGCGATTTTGTATACCTAAATTTACCGCACGCTTTTGTAGCCGCCCACGATTCCTTTTTTAGTCAGGACCACTTGCCACAGCTCCATCTGCCGCCCGCGGAATGCGCCCGCAACCGAAAGAAGATAATACTTCCACATGCGGTAAAAGCGCTCGCCGTACTTATCTTTAAGCGTCGGCCATGTGCGGTCGAAGTTGTACCACCACTGCATGAGTGTGCGGTCGTAGTCGGCGCCGAAGTTGTGCCAGTCCTCCATGATAAAGAGCCGCTCGATGGAAGCCATAATATTTTTGCCCGAGGGCGAGACCCCGTTGGGGAAGATATATTTATGGAACCATGGGTCCGGTTGTCTGATCTGTATGTCGGCCGCCCCTATGGTGTGGAGCAAAAACAGCCCGTCTTCTTTGAGGAGTGAGTGCACTTTTTGCATGTATGAGCGATAATTTTTTGGCCCGACGTGCTCGAACATGCCGATGGAAATAATATGGTCGAACTGCCCTTGCGTGTCGTGGTAGTCCTCGACGCGAATTTCGACCGGCAAACCCTCGCAGTTTTTGCGGGCCAAGGCGGCCTGCTCTTTCGAAACGGTTATACCGACGCCCTTGGCGCCGTATTTTTCGGCGGCGAACTTGAGGAAGCCGCCCCACCCACAGCCGATGTCGAGCACGGTGTCGTCCTGCTTGAGCCCTATTTTGCGGCAAATCAAATCAAGCTTGGCCTCCTGCGCCTCGTTTAGGTTTTGCGCGTCTTTCCAGTATCCGCAGCTGTAAATCATGCGGCTATCGAGCATGGCGCCGTAGAGGTCGTTGCCGATATCGTAATGTTTTTCCCCGACCTCAAACGCACGCCGCCCACTCTGCATGTTGGTGAGCTTGGCGCGCAGAGCAAGCATAATCGTGCCGAAGTTCGCTATCTCTTTATACAGGTCGGCGCGCATGACGCGCAAAAAGAGTTCCGGCAAGTCCTCGGCGTCCCACCAGCCGTCCATGTAACTTTCGCCGAGGCCGAGCGTACCGTCGGCAAAAACGCGGCGGTACACGCGCTCGTCATGCACCTGCATATCATAAGGCGCGCTACCGTTGACGGTAATCCCCGCCACCTTCAAAATCTCCTCCGCGCGTTTTTGGTAACCCTTCATATACCAGGACTATAGAGTAATTTCAGCCGAAATGCTATGATGTTTTTACTCATGGCGACTCCGCAAAAAACACCCCCCGGCAAGCGGCCCCGCCGCAAGATGCCGCAGATGCCCCAACTGCCCGGGCGGGGAGACTCGTTTTGGTTTAACCTGCTGACCTCGGTGGTGGTGCTGGTGCTCTTGGCGGGCGCGTACAGCTACTTTGCGGGCGCCGGCACGGTGGCGCCCGAGAGCATCCCGGTCTCGCAGGTCGCGGCCGACATCACCGCCGGCAAAATCGCATCGATTGTGGTCGACGGCGACAGCCTGGCTGTTACCTACGCCGACAAAACGGAGAAGACATCTAAAAAAGAGCCCGACTCCTCGCTCACCCAAACGCTGGTCAACTACGGCGTCACGTCCGGCGCTCTGGACAAAGTCACCATCGATATCAAAAAGCAGAGCTCGTGGCAGTTTTGGCTCGAGATGCTCGCGCCGTTTTTGGCGCCACTCCTCCTTATTGCGTTTTTTGTCTGGTACCTCAGCCGGCAGGTGCGCGGCGCCGGCATGCAGGCGTTTAGCTTCGGGCAGTCAAAGCCCCGCGTCACCGACCCCAACGACATCGCCTCGCGCGTGACCTTTAAAGACGTGGCCGGCGCCAAAGAGGCCAAAGAAGAGTTGCTGGAGATAGTAGACTTCCTCAAAAATCCGAAAAAATTCCTCGACATCGGCGCGCGCATCCCTAAGGGCATTTTGCTCATGGGCGCGCCGGGCACCGGCAAAACCTTGCTGGCCCGCGCGGTCGCGGGCGAGGCGGGGGTGCCGTTTTTCAGCATTTCGGGCTCGGAGTTTGTTGAGATGTTTGTCGGCGTCGGCGCCAGCCGCGTCCGCGACCTCTTTTTGACCGCCAAAAAAGCCGCACCCTCGATAATCTTCGTCGACGAGATAGATGCGGTCGGCCGCGTGCGCGGTACGGGGGTCGGCGGCGGCAACGACGAGCGCGAGCAGACGCTCAACCAGATACTCGTCG